>NZ_JBEOXS010000004.1:0-214611 GCF_040296705.1 Streptomyces sp. NPDC002055 | reverse complement strand
CCCGCAGCGCAGCAGTGGTGGTACACGACAGCCGCGGGCCGTCCCGGCCCCGCTGTCACCGGTGGGAATTGAGGGGGCGGGCCCGCGCGGTGCGCTCCGGATCAGCCCGCCGCGTAGACGTCCTCCACATAGCGCCCGTCGGCGATCAGGCCGTCGAGCCAGGCCTCGGCCGCGCCCTGGTCCGCTCCGGTGCGGGCCGCGTACAGCGTGGTGAAGGCCTCGCGGACCCCCGGCGCCATCCGGCGGCCGTCGCCGCAGACGTACACCCGGGCGCCGTCCGCCAGCAGGTCCCACACCTCGGCCGCCTCGGTGGCGATGCGGTGCTGCACGAAGCGCAGCCCGTTCTCGGGGCATTCGCTGAAGACCGGGCGCATGGACACCGCGCCGAGGGCGTCCGCGGCCCGCAGCTCCTCCGCGTGGAGGTAGTCGGCCTCGGGGTCGTCGCAGCCGAAGTAGCAGATCGCCGGACCGAGGCGCTCCCCCGCCGCGAGCCGCGCCCCGCGCTCGGCGACGGCACCGCGGAAGGGTGCCAGTCCGGTGCCCGCGGCGACGAGGATCAGCGGCGTGGCGGCGTCCTCGGGCAGCCGGAACACCTCGCGGCACGGCTGGACCCGGGCGTGGACGACGTCCCCGGGCCGCAGGCCGGACAGGAAGCCCGACCCCGTGCCGTGGTACTCGCCGCGTCCGGAGCGGGCCGGTCCGCTCAGCCGCGACACCATGAGGTCGGCGTGGCGCGGATCGCCGGCGGGCGAGGAGGAGATCGAGTAGTGGCGCGGGCGCAGCGGCGGCAGCAGCTCCAGCAGCACCGGCCAGGGGACGGCGCCGCGCAGGGCCGGGTGGTCCATGAAGAGGTCCGGCAGGGTGCGCTGGTCCGCGGCCAGGGCCTCCGGGGTGTCGGCGAGGGCCTGGAGCGCGGCGCGCTCCGGCGGGCACGGGTTGTGTCCGGCGAGCAGCGCCACCTGCGGTGCGGTGGGCCGGTCCTGCAGTTCGACGAAGTGCGCGAGCAGCTGCCGTACGGTCACCGGGCGGTCGACCGGCAGCGCGGCGCGGCCGGCGCCGTGCGGCCTGATGTCGAGCACCGTGTCGGGGTCGGCGCCGAACGCGTCCGCGGCGCGCGCCACCAGAGCGGCGTCGTTGACCGGCAGCACCGTCAGATGGTCGGCGGTGCGGTACTCGACGCCGTCGGGGAGGGCGAGCCGGACGAACTGCTTGACGCGGGGGTAGCCGGGGGCGGTGAGCGGGTGGGACTCGGTGACGGTCATCGGGAGCAGGCCGTGGCGTGCGGCGAGCGCGTCCAGGGGGCCGCCGGTCAGCTCCGTGACGGTGTACGCCCCTTCGCCGCCGGTCCGCTCAGCGGCGGCGGGGTCCGCCCCGGCGGAGAGCGGGTCGCCGTAGCGGTCGAGCAGGGATCCCCGCAGGCTCCGGGCGAAGGCGCGCACGCCGCCGGCCAGGTCGCCGGCCGCGTCCGCGATGCCGCGCTCGGTCAGCCGGGTGCCGCCGAGCTCGGCCAGCCGCTCGTCGAGCAGGGTCGGGATCCGCTGGTAGGTGGCCGCCCAGTTGCGGTCGCCGACGCCGAGCACGGCGTACGTGACGCCGTCGGCCGCTCCCGGCCCGGCCTGCTCCAGCCAGGACAGGAAGGCCGCGGCGTCGTCGGTGGGGCGGCCGTTGTAGGAGGCGGCCACGACGACCACGGGACGGTCGGTGGGCAGCCGGCCGGCATACGTGTCGAGGGGTGCGGTGACGGGTGCGGTGAACCCGAGTTCCCCGGTCTCGTCGGCCAGTTGCCCGGCGAAGGCGCGGCAGGTGCCGTAGTTGGAGCCGTGCAGGACCAGCAGGTCCGTACCGGCCACCACCCGGGTGGGCAGCGCGTCCGCGCCGGCCGGGGCCGCCGGGTCCTCGGCCGGCGCGTCCATGGCGTGGACGGCGAGTGCGGTCCGGTCGCCGGCGCGGTCGGCGGGGGTGCGCGGGGTGAGCGTCAGGCTGAAGCCCTCGGGCTTGAGGGTGAGCGTCTCCTTGATCTTCAGCCGGTAGTCGGCGTGGTCGGTCAGCCGGTAGCGGTGCACCAGCAGCCCCAGCAGGAGGACGGCCTCGTGCAGCGCGAACTGCCGTCCGATGCAGGCGCGTTCACCGGTGCCGAAGGGCTTGTAGGCGTGCGGTGAGCGGGCCGCCTCGGCCTCCGGGCCGAAGCGGGCCGGGTCGAACAGCTCCGGGTTGGGTCCCCACGCCGGGTCGCGGTGGAGCATCGGGGTGAGGACCACGGCGGCCTGACCGGCCCGCATCGGGATCCGGCCGCCCAGCAGGGTGTCCTCGCGGGCCTGGCGCCCGAAGGCGGCCGCGGTCGGCCACAGCCGCAGCGCCTCGTTGACCACCTGGCGGGTGTAGCGGAGCCGGCCCACGTCCTCGAAGGACGGGTCCGGGTCCGGGGTGTCGCCCCAGAGCGCGTCCACCTCCCGCTGCACGAGGCGCAGCACGGTGGGGTCCTTGGCCAGGTGGTACAGGGCGAAGGAGAGGGCGCCCGAGGTGGTCTCGTGTCCCGCGATGAGGAAGGTGATGACCTGGTTGCGGATGTTGGCCAGGTCCAGGGTGGTGCCGTCGGAGGGGTGCGGGGCGCCGAGCATCAGCCCGAGGAGGTCGTCGGTGGACCGGTCCCCGCCGGCCGCCCGGGCCCCGATGACCTCGTCGACCACGGCGGCGAGATAGTCGGCGTCGGCGCGGAAGGCACGGTCCTGGACGCTGTGGTCGCCGCCGGGGGCGCGGCCCAGGCTGGTCATGCTCCATTCGAGGCAGCGGACCATCGCACTCACGAAGGGATGCATCTCCGCCCGGGAGAAGGACTCGAAGTCGTAGCCGAATCCGGCCAGTCCGATGGTGTCCAGCGTCATCCGGGTCATGTCGTCGGGTACGTCGACGGGCCGGCCCGCGGCGGCCGCGGCGTCCCAGGCGGCGAGCACCCGGCGGGCGACCTTCAGCATCACCGGGTGGTAGGTGCGCATGGAGCCGAGGGCGAAGGCCGGCATGAGGACGTCGTGCGCCTTGGCCCAGTTCGGCTCGTCGTTGTACGCCGTGAACAGCCCGTCTGCGGCCACCTCCCGGACGTTCTCCAGGGCGGGGCCGATGTGCTTGGCGAACCGGGTCTCGTCGGCGAGTTCCGTGACGAGGTCCAGTGAACCGACGAACAGCGTCTCGATGCTGTGCAGCCGGCGGCGGAACACCGGGCCGTGCAGCCGGGCCTGCTCCATGGCCTGCTGGAGGGGCGTGTGCGAGGGGCCGGTGCGCGAAATGTCCACGACGGGGATCTCGTCGCGGTCCGGCCTGACGGTCGTGTCGGTCGTCATCACCTGTGCTGCTTCCGCTGGAGGAGGGGTACGCGGGTGCCCGCTCCCCGGACCGCCCGTGGTGGTGCGGTACGGGGCCGGAGGGGCACCTGGTTCAACCTTGGACCGCGTCGCGTACCGTTCCGAGCGCGAGGACTACGGAAACATGTAGGGGATCGGCGGGGCACGCGCTTGCGCTCGCACGGTCCGGAGTCCGGCCGGGCGCGGTGCGCGAATTCGGCCGGGCGCCGTGCGCGCATTCGGCCGGGCGCGGTGTGCGGGAGGTGGTCCCGCTGTCACGGAAGGGGGCGTTCCGTTGTCGCAGTGCCGACGGCCGGCAGGGCCTGGCGAACAGTCGGGACCGGGCGAGCGGCCGGGACCCGGCGAGCACTCGGGGCCGGGCGAGCGGCCGGGGCCGCTCCGTGACGAGGTGGTCTCCTGGCGCAACCGGTTCCTGGTGCTGTTCGACCGGATGCCGCTGCCGCTCGCCCTGTGCAGCGCGGACGGCGGCATCGGGCTGGCCAATCCCGCCATGGGCGCGGAGTTCGGGCGGACGGCCGGACAGCTCGTCGGCCGGAACATCCTCGAGCTCTTCCGCCCGCAGGCCTCGGCCCAACTGGACCGGATCACCGAGGCACTGCACCTGGGCCGACGGTCACGCTATCCGCTGACGGTGCGCTGGACGGCCGGCGGCACGGTGTGCGAGGGCAACGGGGCGGTGTACGAGGGCGAGCTGATGGTCGATCCGGTCAGCGAGGACACCGGCGGACCCCCCGGGCTGCTGGTGATGCTGCGGCGGACGGACGCGGCGCGGGCCGCCGGCGACGGGCCCCCGGCGCACCGGCCGCCGGAGGTCGGGCCGATGGCCGGGCGGATCCTGGCGCTGGCCGCGGCGGGCCACACCACAGCGGCCATCGCCCGGACCGTGGGACTGACCGTGGACGGGGTCACCTACCACCTGACGCAGCTGTCCCGTCGGTGGCGGGCCCCGAACCGGGCCGCACTGGTGGCCCGGGCGTACGCCCTCGGGGTCCTGGTCCCGGGGCAGTGGCCGCCGGTGCCGGCGGGGGACGGGGGCCCACCGCCCGCGGAGGGCGCTGCGGGGTGAGCCGCGGGGAGGCGTACACCCTCGCCCGGGTGAGCCGCGGGGACGCGAACACCCTCGCCCAGGTGCGCCCTCCGCGCCCGGCATCCGCCCCGCCGCGCCCTCACCCCGCCGGTGCGCCCCGCAGGCCGAGGACGAGGAGGGTGACGAACACCAGCCCGCATCCGGCCAGCAGACAGGCCGCGACCAGGCGTCTGCGCAGGGTGCGGTAGCGGGTCCGGTACTCCTCCCGGAGCTCCTCGCAGCGGGCGGCGACCTGTCGCAGGTCGCGCCGGGCGTCGTCCAGCCGGTCCTGGACGTAGACGCGTTCGACCTCCTCGCGCTGGCCCGTGGTGAGCCAGGGGAGCCGGTCGCAGAACGCCTCGGCCCGCTCCTCGGCGCCGCCTGTTGCGGCCTGCCACAGCAGATACCCCTCGATCCGGTTGATCCCGGCGGTGACCCCGTGCGGGTCGGGGGCGTCGGTGCTCGTCAACTGCATACCTCCCTGGTCCGGAACTCCTTGGTATCCCCTTCCCGGTCAGTTCCGCTCGGAGGCAACGCCGGTGCCGCCCGCGCGAGGGGCCGGCGGGCGCAGTTCACCGGCTGCTGCTACCGGAAGATTGCGGGTGCCGCCGAGTGCGCCGGCCGCGACATCCGGGTGGTGCAGATCGAACGCCGGGGACTCGGAGCGGATCCGCGGCAGGCTGACGAAGTTGTGCCGCGGCGGCGGGCAGGACGTCGCCCACTCCAGCGAACGGCCCCAGCCCCACGGGTCGTCCACCTCGATCTTCTCGCCGTACTTGGCGGTCTTCCAGACGTTGTAGAGGAACGGCAGGAAGGAGAGCCCCAGGACGAACGACGCGATGGTGGAGACCGTGTTCAGCGTGGTGACCCCGTCGGCCGCGAGGTAGTCCGGAATGCGGCGCTGCATGCCTTCGGTGCCCAGCCAGTGCTGGACGAGGAACGTGCCGTGGAAGCCGATGAACAGCGTTCAGAAGGTGATCTTGCCGAGCCGCTCGTCCAGCATCTTGCCGGTGAACTTCGGCCACCAGAAGTGGAAGCCGGCGAACATCGCGAACACCACGGTGCCGAACACCACGTAGTGGAAGTGCGCCACCACGAAGTACGAGTCCGACACGTGGAAGTCCATCGGCGGCGACGCCAGGATCACACCGGTCAGACCACCGAAGAGGAAGGTGACCAGGAAGCCGACCGTCCACAGCATCGGCGTCTCGAAACTCAGGCTGCCCTGCCACATGGTGCCGATCCAGTTGAAGAACTTCACCCCGGTCGGGACCGCGATCAGCAGCGTCATGAAGGAGAAGAACGGCAACAGCACGCCACCCGAGACATACATGTGGTGCGCCCACACCGTCACCGAGAGACCGGCGATGGAGATCGTCGCGCCGATCAGGCTGATGTAGCCGAACATCGGCTTGCGGCTGAAGACCGGGACGATCTCGGAGATGATGCCGAAGAACGGCAGCGCGATGATGTACACCTCGGGATGGCCGAAGAACCAGAAGAGGTGCTGCCAGAGCAGCGCCCCGCCGTTGGCCGCGTCGAAGATGTGCGCCCCGAACTTCCGGTCCAGCTCCAGCGCGAAGAGCGCGGCCGCCAGGACGGGGAAGGCCATCAGCACCAGCACCCCGGTGAGCAGCACGTTCCAGGTGAAGATCGGCATCCGGAACATCGTCATGCCGGGGGCCCGCAGGCACATGATGGTGGTGATGAAGTTGACCGCGCCCAGAATCGTGCCGAAGCCGGAGAGCGCCAGACCCATGATCCACATATCGGCGCCGACGCCCGGGGAGCGCACGGCGTCCGACAGCGGGGCGTAGGCGAACCAGCCGAAGTCCGCGGCACCCTGCGGCGTCAGAAAGCCCCCTACCGCGATCAGCGAACCCAGCAGATACAGCCAGTAGGCGAACATGTTCAGCCGCGGGAACGCCACATCGGGCGCGCCGATCTGCAGCGGCATGATCCAGTTCGCGAATCCGGCGAACAGCGGCGTCGCGAACATCAGCAGCATGATCGTGCCGTGCATCGTGAACGCCTGGTTGAACTGCTCGTTCGACATGATCTGCGTGCCGGGACGGGCCAGTTCGGCGCGCATGAGCAGCGCCATCAGCCCGCCGAGGCAGAAGAAGGCGAACGACGTCACCAGATACAGCGTGCCGATCGTCTTGTGATCGGTGGTGGTCAGCCACTTCACCCATCCGGTGCGCGCGGCGGTGGACGGCTCGTGGGCCGGGTCTGTCTCGCTCATGCCCTGTTGGTGTCCGGCAGCGCTCGGAACGTCACAGCTCACCGGCGCACGTGACCGGCGTCTCACCCGCGCCCGCGGCCCCCGCCGGGACGGTGACGACGCTCACATCGCGAGGTGTGAGGATGCGAACCGTGCCGGACACGAACAGATCATGAGCAGGGACGACCTTTTCGCCGCCGCGTACCGCGAGCACTACTGGGCGGTCAGCCGCTATGTGGCCCGTCGGCTCGACGGGCAGACGTGGGAGGTCGACGAAGTGGTCGCGGAGGTCTTCTCCGTGGCCTGGCGGCGCCGCGCCGAGGCACCGGAGACGATGCTGCCGTGGCTGTACGGGGTGGCCCGGAACTGCCTGGCGAACGCGGTGCGCGGCCGCGGCCGGTACCGGCGGCTCCTGCAACGCCTGAGCCACCACGAGGCCACCCGCGGCCCCCGCGTGCTGTCCGGCCCCGACGCCGAACAGCCCGGCGCCTGGGTGCGCGAGGCGCTCGCCACGCTCCCCGAGGCGGACCAGGAGGTGCTGCGGCTGACCACCTGGGAGGAACTGACCCTGGAGGAGGCCGGACTGGCGCTGGGGTGCAGCACCACGGCGGCGGGGATGCGGCTGCACCGCGCGCGGCAACGGCTGCGCACGGTGATCGGAACGTTGGACACCACGGATCCGCGCGGCGAGCCGACAGCGGACGAAGCAGCCGGCGAAGCGGCGGACGCAACGGCCGGCGTGGCGGGGACGAGGAAGCGTCGATGAGCGATGAGTGGCCGATGAATCATGAGGTGCCGATGGGCGCCGAGGGGCCGAAGGGCCACGGAGTTCCGGAGGGTCTCGGGGTGCCGGAGGACCACGGAGTCTCGAAGGACCACGAGGTGGCGAAGGGCCACGAGGTGCCGGAGGGCGGGGAACGGCCGGTGAGGGACGAGCCTCCGGTGGACGACGCGTGGGAGCTGCTGCGCCGGGCGAACCCGGTACCGGCCGACGACCCGCGCCTGCGGGACCGTCCGCTGGACGCCGGCGCCGAACGGCACCTGGCGGCACTCCTCCGGGACCGAGGGGGCCCGTCCGGGGAAGCCGGGCGCGGCGCGGCCCCGCTCCGGCAGCGTCGTCCCCGCCGTCTGCTGTACGGACTGGCAGCGACGGTCGCGGGCGTCGTCACCGCGGTCACCCTGACCCTGTCGGGGCCCGGAGCGCCGGTGGCGGTCGCGGCCCCCGCTCCCCTGGTGACCGACGGCTCCTCGGCCGTGCCCCTGGCCCGGATCGCCGACCGGGCCCAGACCCTGGCCCGCCGCCCGGGCGCGGACCGGCACGCCCAACCGGGCAGCCATGTCCAGGAGTGGGCCCTGGCCATGGAGTCCGGCCCCGGCGCCCGGCCGCCGGTGCCCGTGCCCCAGGAGCGGTATCTGCGCTGGAACCGGGACGGCAGCGGCTCGCTGCTGGAGGTCGCCACCGACCCGCGGCACCCCGGCAGGCCCGTCATCGACGGCAGCGGGGTGAAGGCCCGGGCGGTGGACGACGGCCATGTCATCCGCCATGACACCTACCCCGCGGGGGCGTTGGCCGGCAACAGCCTCTACACCACTCCCCCGCCGCAGACCCCGGACGCCCTCCGCGCGTACTTCGACCGGGACGAACGGGCGGGCTCCTCGGCAGAGGAACCGGCCGCCGGCCTGCTGGACGACGTGTCGGAGTTCCTCGGGGACTGGACACCCGGACCGCGGGAAACCGCCGCGATCACCACCCTGCTCGCCCGGTCAGACGGTCTGCGGCCGGCCGGAACGGTGACGGACCGGCTCGGCCGGCGGGGACAGGCCTACGTCACGCGGGACGACCACGGCACCGGGGCGCGTCAGATGGTCGTCCTCGATCCGGAGACGGGCCGGATCCTCGGCCGCGAGGTGACCGTCACCAGGGACTGGAAGGAGGCGCGGGTCGAGGCCGGGGACGTGCTGTCCTACGAGGCGTGGATGTACTGACGCCGGAACGGCCTGGCGGGTGGAGAGCCGAGGTCCGCGGGCGCCCGGCACGGCAGCCACCGCCGGCAGGGACCGGGCACCGGACATCACGCGGCCGACCAGGGCGCCCTCCGGACGTCAGGCGGCGGCCCGGCGGATCGGTTCGCCCGCGTCGTGCAGATGCCCCACGACCTCCCGGTACGAGGCCAGCAGCCCGGTCTCGTAGTAGGGGATGCCCTTCTCCGCGCAGAACTCCTTGGTGATCTGCGCGGTCCGGCCGAGCGCGGGAGTCGGCATGCTCGGGAAGAGGTGGTGCTCGATCTGGTAGTTGAGACCGCCCATGACCGCGTCGATGAAACGGCCGCCGCGGACGTTGCGGGAGGTGAGCACCTGCCGGCGCAGGAAGTCGAGCTTCATCTCGGGGGTGACCATCAGCATGCCCTTGTGGTTGGGGGCGAACACGCACCCCATGTAGATCCCGAGCAGCCCCTCGTGCACGGCGATGAAGGCGAGTGCCTTGCCCAGCGGCAGCACGGCGAATATCGCACCGAAGTAGGCCACGAAGTGGGCGACCAGCAGTGCGCCTTCGAGATACGGCCGCTTCATCGCCGGGCTCCGCAGCGCCCGGAAGCTGGAGACGCTGAGGTTGAGCCCCTCCAGTGTCAGCAGCGGGAAGAAGAGCAGGCCCTGCCGCTTGCCGATGAACTTCGCGAGCCCGTTCGCGTTCCTCGCCTGCCGCTGGGACCACACCAGGATGTCGGGGGCCACATCGGGGTCCCGCTCCTCGTGGTTGGGGTTGGCGTGGTGGCGGGTGTGCTTGTTCATCCACCAGCCGTAGCTCATCCCCATGACGAGGTTCGCGGCGATCCGGCCGCCGACCTCGCTGTACCTCCGGTGGGAGAACACCTGCCGGTGCGCCAGGTCATGGGCGATGAGCCCGACCTGGGCGAAGACCACGGCCAGCACCGCGGCCAGGGCCAGCTGCAGCCATGAGTCACCCAGCAGGAAGAACACGACGCAGCCGCCCACCAGCGTCAGGCCCACGAGACCGAACCGAACCGTGTAGTAACCGGGCCGCCGGTCCAGCAGCCCTTCCTCGGCGACGCGGCGGCTGAGTTGCGCGAAGTCGCTCCCGGAGGCCCTGCCGGCGGGTGGGGTGGCCACCCTCACCGCGGGCGGCTCCACTGTCGTCATCACTGACTGAATGCTCATGGCCTCGAGTCTGGTTTCCGGGGGCGGGCGTCAGAACCCGCTTAGCCCCCCACTTCGAGGTGGGCAAAACCCTACCCCGCCCCCTGGGGCCCGCCTTGCCCGGCAGGGGGGCCGGCCATAGGCTCACTGGACATCACCCCAGCCAGGACCACCCACAGTGCTTGGAGCATGCGAGTTGCCCATGAGGAGCACGTGGTGGCCCGCGCCGCTGCGCACCGGACTGCGTCCCTGGCTTCGTACCGAACTACGCCCATGGCTTCGTACCGAACTGCGTCCCTGGCTGATCACCGGGATGGTGACCGCCCGCCGCGGCCTCGCCCTGGCCCTGCTGTCACAGCTGGGGGCCGTGCCCCTGCTCTCGCTGACGCTGGTGTCCCTGGCCCTGCTCGTCACGGGCATCGGGGTGCTCACCCTGCCGATCGCGCTGTTCGCCGTGCGCGGCCTCGCCGACATGCACCGCCGCTTCGCCCGGGAGTGGTGGTCGGTGGACATCCCCACTCCCTACCGAGCCCAGCAGGGCGAGGACTTCGAGCCGCTGGACGTGCCCAGCAGCCTGCGCTATTGCCGTTCGCTGCTCACCGACCCGGCCACCTGGCGCGATCTGCTGTGGCTCCTCATCCACGCCCCGGCCGGACTGGTCCTGGGACTGCTGCCGGGCTGGCTGATCGTCTACGGCATCCACGGGGTCGTGGCCACTCCCCTGTTCTGGCCGCTCATGCGACCCGACTACGGGTACGGGCTGATCTGGCCGGTCCACAGCCCCGGTATGGCGGCGCTCGCGTTCGTCGAGGGGCTGGTCATCCTCTTCCTGGGCTTCTGGTCGGGAACGCGGCTGCTGCGGGTCCACACCCGGATCACCGAGAGACTGCTGCGCCCCACGGAGAAGGCCCGGCTCGCCCGGCGGGTCCTGCACCTGACCGAGACCCGCTCGGAGGCCGTGGATGCCCAGGCCGCGGAACTGCGGCGCATCGAACGGGATCTGCACGACGGCGCCCAGGCACGACTGGTGACCGTGGGGCTCAAACTCGGCCTCGCGGAGCAATTGTTCACCCGGAACCCCGACGCCGCGCACAAGCTGCTCAGCGACGCCCGCGCGGCGAGCAGCCAGGCCCTGGCCGAGCTGCGGGACCTGGTGCGGGGCATCCACCCGCCGGTGCTCGCCGAACGCGGCCTCGACGGCGCCGTCCGGGCGCTCGCCCTCGATCTGCCGGTTCCGGTGGAGGTGCACATCGATCTGCCCGCCCGCCCGCAGGCGCCGGTGGAGTCGGCCGGATACTTCGCCGTCGCCGAAGCGCTGGCGAACGTCGTCAAACACAGCGGCGCCACCACGGCCCGGGTACGGATCCACCACGCCGACGGGCGACTGCACCTGGCCGTCGGCGACAACGGCGGCGGGGGCGCCCTGGTGCAGCCGGGCGGCGGGCTGGACGGCATGCGGCGCCGGCTCGCCACCTTCGACGGAACCCTCGACCTGAACAGCCCGGTGGGCGGACCCACCACAGTGACCATGGAGCTGCCGTGCGCGTTGTGATCGCCGAGGATCTGGCCCTGCTCCGGGAGGGCATCATCCAACTGCTCACCATCAACGACTTCGAGGTCGTCGAGGCCGTGGACAACGGTCCCGACCTGCTGCGGGCCCTGCTGGAGCACCGTCCGGACGTCGCCGTGGTCGACGTCCGCCTGCCGCCCACCTTCACCGACGAAGGGCTGCAGGCGGTCACCAAGGCCCGCCGCGAGGTTCCCGGCCTGCCGGTCCTGGTCCTGTCCCAGCACGTGGAGCACCTGTACGCGCGGGAGCTGCTCTCCGACCACGACGGCGGCATCGGCTACCTGCTCAAGGACCGGGTCTTCGAGGTGAGCGAATTCGTCGACGCCGTACGCCGGGTGGCCGCCGGCGGCACGGCCATGGACACCTCCGTCATCTCCCAACTGCTGGCCAGGAACTCCGGGCAGGAGCCGATGCAGTCCCTGACGGTCCGGGAACGCGAAGTGCTGGGACTGATGGCCGAGGGGCGGACCAACGCCGCGATAGCCCGGCAGCTGTGCATCACCGAGAAGTCGGTGAGCAAGCACACCAACAACATCTTCGCGAAACTGGGCCTGGCCCCGTCGGGCGACGACAACCGCCGGGTGCTGGCGGTACTGGCCCACCTGGACCTCTGAGCGCGCCGAGCTGAAACGGCTCTCACCACCGACGGCCGCATCAGCGGCGAACGATCAGAACAAGCCCCCCAATACGTCAAGGCAGCCCGCATGACCACGAACACCAACACGAGCACTCGTACGAGTACGGCCACGAGTACGAGTACGGCCACAGGTACGAGTCTGACCACGACCGCCCGCACGATCACCGACATACTCCAGCCCCGCAACGTCCTGCTCGCCGGCCTCACCGGCATCGGCATCGCGGCCGCGGGCGACTGGACCGGCGCCGCCTGGGGCCTGTTCGCCGCCCTGTGCGCCGGAATCGTGCCCGCCGCCTACATCGAGTGGGAACGCAAGCGCGGCACCTGGGGCGACCGGCACGTCGTGGACCGCGGCCAGCGCGCCCCCATCTTCTTCGTGATCCTCGGCTCCATCGGCACCGGCTCAGCCGTCATGCTCCTGGCCGACGCCCCCAGGGACATCCTCATCGCGATGCTGGCGCTCTGGGCCATGACCGTGGCCCTGCTCGCGATCAACAGGGTCTGGAAGATCTCAGTGGACTCGGCGGTCGCCTCCGCCGTCGCCCTCATGCTCGCAGCGGTCCACACCCCTTGGTGGCTGGCGGCCTACCCCCTGGCCATCGCCGTCTGCTGGACCCGCGTGGCCCTGACCTACCACTCCGTGGCCCAGACCGTCGCCGGAGCGTCTCTGGGGGCGGTGGCGGCGGGGGCGCTGGTGCTGTTCTAGGGGCTGCTCAGCCCTTGGAACGTGTGCTGATCCGTCAGGGACTACGGGACACCCCTCAGGTCGGACAGCAGCGTGTCGAGGACCGCTTCCTCCTCGACGCGGACGCCCGCCTCCGCGAGTGCGTCGGGCAACTCCGAATCCCAGGGAGCCTCAACCGGTATTCCCGTCAGGGGCGGTCCTTCCGGGGAGACGAGCACGGCGGCCCGGTAGTCGGCGGCCGTGTAGCGCCAGGGCCGCCAAGGGAGGCGCCTGAGCAGGGCGGAGGCGATGCGCAGCCCGCCCCAGTCGAAATCGCCGTGGTAGTGGAGCGTCGCCCCGCCCTCGTGAAGGTGGCGCAGGAGTGCGAGGCCGGCCGCGGACGGCTGGCCCTGCAGGCAGACCAGTGGTGCGCAGTCCGGTCCGTGGGCGTCGGCCGCCGCGGCAAGGACGGTGGGGTTCTCGCAGATGTGAACCCTCGGAGGGGAAGCGGCGAGCGGCCGACGGACGAGCTGACGGAGGGTGAGGACAGCAGGCTCACCCATGTCGGCCAGCGAGTCGAGGGCGTGGGTCCCCCGCAGGTTCAGGGTGAGGACGGTCGAGGACAGCTCGTCGCGCAGCAGCCCCGCGGCCGCCCATGCTTCCCGCCGCCATTCGGCCCCGGTTCCGTCGGGAAAGCCGGTCAGTGCACGGATCCCGGACAGGGTGACGGTGGCCAGGGCGGTCCCGTCGTCCAGCGCATGGGCACCGCCCAGAAAGCGGGCTGCGAAGGCGGGCAGCGAGACGGGCGGGTCGGCAGGCAGGGCCTGCAGGGCGGTGGCGGCCTGATCGAGCAGGGACCGGGCAGCTTCCGGGCCCCCGGTGAGGCGTCGTACGAGACCGTCGCCACGGAGCCGGGCGACCCATGGCGCGAGGGCCGGTTCCTCCTCCGCCGCGGCGTCGATCCGGGCGAACGCCTTCCGCCATGCGTCCTCTTCGGCCAGGCGTGCGGGCCCGCGGAGGACGACGGGTCCGGTGAGGGCGGTGATCGCCACGGCGAGGCCACCAGGGCTGACACCGGAGCGGCGCAGCACGGCGTCCACGGTGTCCAGGCGCAGGGTCAGGGAGCGTCCCCCGCCGGGCCCTCGGCCCAGCAGCCGCTCGGCCGCCAGACGCTGCTCCGGAGTGGGATGCGCCAGTGAAACGGATCCCGTGAGCGGCTCCCCGGCAGCCAGGCGCCGTCGTATCCGGTCGACGAGCCAGGTGAGTTCGGGGGGTCCGAGGAGGCGGTGCAGCCGTGTCCCGTCGACCGTCTGCGCGTCCCCCGCGGCCGTGCCGGATCTCTCTGTCACCCGGGCTCTCCTGCCGTCAGGGCCGGGTCGGGCTGCCGGACCGGATCGCCGTGGCGCAGTCGCCGGGCGCCGTCCCACTGCCATCGCGTGACCAGCACAGCGGCCACCTCGTCGATCCGGGACAGCTGGGCGATCGCGATGCCGGGCACCTGCGGATAGCAGGCCCATTCCCGCTCGCTGGTCATCACCACGTCCAGGTCGAAGGCGTGCAGCAGGCCGAGGCACTTGGCCCTCGAGTCGTCGTCCACACCCGCGAACGCCTCGTCCAGGGTGACCAGACGCGGAGCGTGCGGGCTGCCGGCGCTCGCGTAGTGCGAGGAAGCTGCGGCGAACAGCGGCACGGACACGGCGAGGACGCGTTCACCGCCGGATGCGGGCCCCGTGGCGGGGACCCAGCGGCCGTGCTGATGGCGTTCGACTCCGAACTCGTGCCAGGAGCGGTAGTCGAGCGCCGCGGTGAGGTGCTCGAGCCAGCTGCCTGACGTGTCATCGGTCTGCTGCCGGGCGATCTGTGCCTGAAGGAACTCGCCCACTGCCGCGCGGTCTTCGGGCGTCCAGGCATCGGCGGACTGGCGCAGCCGCTCACGGGCCTGGGCCAGTCCGGAGGGGGCCTTGCGGGAGGCCCGCCACACGAGCCGCAGTTTCATGCCGGTGGAGGTGGGGCGGTCCTCCAGCTCGGCGTTCATGTCCCGTACCTGCCGTTCGGCGGCCCCGATGAGCTCCTGGAGGGTGCCCGCCACCTCAGTGATCAGGTGGTTCTCCAGGATCTCCCGTTCATGTGCGGAGAGGATGCGGGTGAGCTCGGCGGTCTCGGTCACCAGGGCGTCAACGAGTTCGGGGACGGCGTGCTCGCGGCCCTGGTAGACGATGTCGACGACCATGCCGTCCTCGATGAGACGGGCGGAGGCCGTGTGACCGTGCCGGGACAGGGTGTCCTGAAGGGTCTTGAGTTCCTCGCCGAGCCTGCTCTGTACGCGTTCCCAGGCGCTGTCGGAGTCGTCGGTCGCGGACAGGCCCGTCTCGATGGCGCGGGCGAGCGCGACGGCGGGAGTGGCCGCCCAGGGCCCGTCCTCCGCGGCCGGCACCGTGAGGTCGGGGAGGGCCACGGTGATGAGCCCGGTGGCGGTGAACCGCTGGAGTGCCGCGATGGCCTCCCCGCGGGCGGCCAGGGCCTCCGCCAGGTCCTTCTCCAACTGCTCGATCCGGCCCTCGGCCCTGCTGACCGTACGGTCGGCCTTCAGGTGATCCTCCCGGGCGGCCTTCCGGTCGCCGTCGCAGGTGCGCAGTGCCTGGGCGGTGTCGGCGAGCGCCTGCTGGAGTTCGGCGACCGCTGCGCCGACGGTGGTGCGCAGGGTGGTGTGGCGCGCCTCGGCTGCGGCCTCTTCGCGCCCGGCAGCCTCGGTGCGCAGGGCGAGTTCGGCAGCACGCTCCCCTGCCTGCACCGCCTCGGTGCGTTCCTCGTCCGCCCGGTGGGCGGCCTCGGCGCAGTCCTTCAGAGCGGGCCACAGGGCGGCGAGGGCCACGGCGAGCGCGCTGTGCGCAGCGCGGACACCGGCGAGGCCGGCCCGGTCGGCGGGCAGGCCCAGGTCGGCCGCGGTCTCGGCGAGTTCTCCGGCCGCGCCCTCGGCCCGCTCGGTCGCCCGGGTGAGATCGGCGGCTCGTTCCGCCTGCCTGAGGCGAGCCGTGCGGACGTTCTCGGCGGCGGCGGTGACCTGTGCGTGGGCTCGGGTGAGGGGGCTTTCGTCGGGCAGCTCCGCGAGCTCGGCGTCGAGCCTCCGTCGGCGTACGCCGACGGCCTCGGCCTGCGCCCCGGCCTCCTCCGACTCCCGCTGCAGCAGGTCGAGTTCGGTCCGCAGATCAGCGATACGGGCGCGCCGCGCCGCCTCCCGGGCCCCTTCGCCGATGTACTCGGCGGCGGCCTTGTCCCAGCGGCCGGTCAATGCGCCCACCCGGAACCGTCCGTCGGCCGCCACCCAGGTGCCTGCTCCGCTCTCCGCGCCGACGCCGACAGCGGCGAGCAACCGCGCCACGGTGTCCTCACCGACGGCCGCGGCCCCGGCGTCGCCGCCGTCCACCGCGGGGCGGAGCAGCTCGGCCAGCCGGGCCCCCGTCACGGGACCGTCCTCCGGGGACAGCAGGACGTCGAAGCCGTCGGCGGCGAGGGCGGAGCCGTCCGGCAGCACCCAGGCGTCGAGCAGAGCCGAGGCCTCCAGGGCTGCCTCGAGCCCGGCCCGGTCGCGCTCCGGCAGCCCGTCACGGAAGTCCACGAGACGCCACAGCGGCGCGCCCTGGAGCCGGTCGCGGTGGCCCGGCGTGCGGGTGTACGGCGGTCGGGGAGCGCGTCCGCCGCCGGCTTCCAGCGCGGTGAGCTCGGCACGGACTTCGCCGGTACGCGCCGTCAGGTCGGCCAGCCGGTGAGCCGCGTCGGACGCGAGATCGGCGAGCCGTGCGGAGGCGGCGGCGTGTGCGCCGGCCGCGTGGGTGCGGGCCGGGCAGGGCCCGGTGAGATGCCGCGTCCACTCCTGGAGTTCGTCGAGCAGACCGGCGAGATCCGGGCAGGCCAGCTCGGTCCAGGTGGCGACGTGTTCCCGTACGTCATCGACGAGCGCCCGCCCGGCCTCGTCCGCGGTCTCCTCCGCCCGACTGTGCACCTCGGCGGCCCGGTCGGCGTCGGTGGCCGCCTCGTCGAGGCGTACGGATGCCTGGCGCCGTTGCTCGGCGGCGTGTTCGGCCGTCCGGGCGAGCTCCTCCGCGCAGACGAGAGCGCGGTGACCGCGGTCGATCGCCTGCTCGGTCGCCCGTCGCAAGTCGGGGTCGGCAAGCCGGTCCTCGCCGGGCAGGTCGATCCGGGCCGTGGCTGCGGCCTCCCACGCCCTACGGAACGAGGCCTCGGCGTGCTGCTCGGCGGCGCGCAGCCGGTTCTCGGCGGCGCCGAGACGGCCGAGCGCCTTGGTGTGCTGGTGGTCCGCCCGGTCATGGTCGTCCCGGGCCTGGCGCAGCGTGTGTGCGGTGCGCTCGACCGCCTGCGCCGCCTGCTCCAGCTCCCGGGCACTGCGCATCTCGGGGCCCTCGCGCAGGGCCGCGTCCCGGGCCCTCAGCCGTGCCTCGGTCTCCTCCAGGGCGGCGATGCGCTCCTCGGCCGCGGCCCGCGCCTCCTCGGCCCCGGTCCGCCGCGCCTGCGCCTCGGCGAGGTCCCGCTGAAGGTGTTCGTACCGGGAGTGCCTGGCCCGCGGCAGGCGGGCGCGCCGCCGGGTGGCGATGCGGGCGTAGCGCCGGTAGTGCTCCAGGAAGGCGGAGGCGGCGCGCTCGGCGGCGGACGCGGCCGCCAGCTCCTCCTTCTCCTCGTCCAGGGACCGGAACGCCTCGGCGACGTCGGCGATGACGGCCTGGTCCACGGGAGGCAGGGCCTCGGTGAGCGCCCTGGAGAGGGCGGCTTCGTTGGGGCGCTTGGACAGCTGCGGCTGGCGCAGCTGGATGAGCAGGTCGACCAGGGCGCCGTAGCGCTGCTCCCCCAGCCCGAACAGCGCCTCGTCGACGGCCCTGCGATACGCCTTCGCCTGGTCGTACACCATGCCGTGGCCGGCGACGGCCTCGGTCAGCCGGTCCCGGGAGAGCGCGGTGCCGGTGGCGTCGAGGAGGCTGAGCGTGCCGGCCTCGGGAACGGCGCCGTGGTCGACGCGCAGGCTGGTGACCGCGTACCAGTGGCGGGCGATACCCCGTCCGGTGACGGCCTTGAGGCCGCAGAGCAGAGTGCGGAAGTGGGCATCTCCTCCGGCTTCGTCGAGCCGCCCGAACTCGACCCAGGTGTATCCGAGCCGTTCGGGATGAGGGTGTTCGCCGCCGAGAAGGAGGTTCCACTCCATGCGTTTGCCCGGGTCGCCGTCGGGTTCGACGCGTCGGGAACCGAGGTCCCCGTCGAGCAGGAAGGGCAGTGTCAGGGCCAGCACCTTGGATTTGCCGGTTCCGTTGTTCCCGCGCAGGAGCAGCCGGCCGTCGCGGAAGCGGAACTCCTCCACGTCGTAGTGGAACAGGTCGACGAGACCGATGCGCAGGGGCTGCCAACGGGATCGCCCAGGGGTGGGGAGGCGGGTCATGGGGTGCCGGCCTTTCGCTGTGCGGGCATCCGCGCGGTCGTGGGTTCGATGACGACGGTCGTGCCGACCGCATACCGGGCGAGGGCGGGACGCGCCGCCACGCCCTCGGCCGTCCGGGCGGCGAGCCCGAGGGCGGCGAGCCGGGCGACGGCCTGGTCGACGAGCTCGTCCTCCATGCCCGGTTCCCGGGCGGATTTGGCCCAGAATCCCCCGTGCTCGGCGGCGAGTTCGCGGACACGATCCGCCAGCTCGCCGGTGGTGGCCGGGCCGTCGGCGGCGGCCAGGTGCTCGGCGAGCAGCAGCGTGATGTGCCCGTACGTGCCCTGCTCGGGCATCCGGAGGTCGGTGAGATCGTCGTCGGGGTCGACCATCGCGATGCCTTCGGCCCGTACTTCGGGTACGAGCCCGGTTAGTTCGGTGATGCGTGCGGTGAGGAAGCCGCGCTGGCGGGTGAGGTACCCGAGTTCGGCGTCGTCGAGCTCGTCGTAGTACAGCACCGGGTCATCGAGCAACCGGCGGGTCAGGGTGCGCCGCATGGACCGGAACCGCAGTTCGTCACTGTCCAGCGCGGTCTCGGCGACGAGTTCGGCGATCCGGCCCTCGAAGGTGTCCGCCTGTACTGTGGAGGGGCCCCGGCGAGCAGCGAGCAGGCCCGCGAGGACCCGCCGTTCCACGTCGTAGAGAACGTCTCCGGACCCGCTCACGTACGCCTCCTCGTCTCCGGCGACGCGCCGCAGCACGCCGAGGGCGAGCAGCAGCCGGACGACGGCGGCCAGGTCGAGGCGCTCGTCCCTGCGGTCCAGGGTGAACTGGATGCCCGCTGCCGCGAGATGGGGGTCCGCGGCGTCGAGGACGACTTGGTCGGCGAGGCGGCCGAGGGCGATCTGCGCCTCACCGCGTTCGAGAGCGGCGAGGGCGAGGCAGAGCAGCACGTACCGGCGCCGGGTGAAGGGAGCTCCCGCCCGGGTCGCCTCGCGCGCCGGGTGGGTGGGGTCGGTGGACGTGCCGGGGCTCTTGCGCAGCCGGGCGGTCTCCGCGTCCACCTGAAGTGCCCAGCCGGTGTTGCGGTCGAACCATTCGCGCAGCTCGGACGCGTGCCGGCGGACCAAGCGGAACTCATCGGCGTCCCGGCCGCGGGACAGCAGGAGCGGCTGCTTCAGCAGGGCGCGGGCCGCCTTGCGGAGATCGGCGGCGTGCTGTCCGTCGAGCACCTCGGCGAGCGGAGTGTTCACTGGTCGTCCTCTCCGTCCATGCGGTCGATGATCTCGACGTGATGGTCGGGGCCGCGGAACACGCCACCGGGGGTGCGGATCTCGGCGGTGGTCCCGTCGGCCAAGGCGCTGAGGCGGATCTCCATGGAGCCGTCGTTGCTGGTGGCCACGGTGTGGCGCATGCCGGGCCGCCAGGTGGCGAGGGCGTCGCCGAGCAGCTGGAGGAAGAGCCCGAAGGCGACCGGATCGAGTTCTCCGAGCGCGGAGAGCCTGGTGGTCCCGTCGGTGACGAGCCGAGCGCGCGCGGCGGCGATCTCGGCGCGCTGTTTGGCGGCGATCTCGGCGAGCTGCCTGCGCCGTGCCTCCCGGTCCTCGACCTTGCGGGGCTTGCCGCGCCGCTCGTAGCTGCCGGTGCGGCGCAGCTGGGGACTGATGCGCAGCGGTTCGGCCTCCGACCAAGGGGTACCGGCGGGGACCGGCCGCGCGGCGCGGGCGGCGAGGGTGTCGGCGTCGACGGTGAGGTGCCGCGCCGGGTAGAGCCCGAAGGCGGTGCGCCAGAGCCGGTGCCGAGCGTCGTCGTCGGGAGCCTCCGCGAACCAGCGGGCCAGCGTTCGCAGGTCGGCGGACCGGTCGGAGCGACCGCTCCGACGCTCGTTCAGCGCCCGTACGACCGCGAGGAGCTGCGGAATTGCGCCGAGCGCCCGGCTCCGCAGCAGTCGGGCCTGCGCCTCACGGCCGTCCCGGCTGAGGAACCACCCGCCGAGCCCGTTCCACCGCCCGGACCACCGCTCGCAGGCCTCCCGCTCGGCGTGCGGGGCTTCCTCGGGGGAGGCGTCGGCGGCCTCCCGCGCGGCGGCGGCCCGCAGCAGACCCTCGATCCGGCCGTCCTCCTCCAGCTCAAGAATCAGCCGGGCGATTCGCCCGCCGAGGGTGATCAGGTCCTGGATGAACCGCTCCAGGTATTGGATCAGCCGGTCCTTGTACGCGAGGAATGCCTCCTCCTCCACATCGTGGAGGTCGATGGTGCGCTGGAGCGACCCCATGAAGGCGCGCGCGTTGTCGGCCAGGGCGGCGAACCGGCTGGCCAGGCCGTCCAGCGCCAGATGTGTCTTCGCCGGGTCGGGCTCGTCCTCGGCCGCGAGCACGAGCAGGGCTCGCAGCTGCGTGACGATGTCGTGCAGGGCGACGGCCTGGAGCGCGCCGCGCCGCCCGAGCGCCTCGTCATAGACGGCCAGCGCTTCCTCGGCCGACTCCCCGGCGTGGGTGAGCTGGTAGATGAACCGCTTGCGGTAGAAGTCCTCGACCGCGGTGACCCGGGCCGTGTCGGGGTCGGCCCGCAGGTTGCCCCAGGCGACGAGGCTGTCCAGCGCCTTGGTGACGGCGTCCACCTCGGCGGGCCGCATCTCCGGCGGCAGCGCCCCGTACACGTCCTCGGGCCGCAGATGGACGGCGAACCGCTCCTTGGCGGTGACGAAGGCCCGCATCACCTGCCGGTAGAGCGCGGCAGAAGGGGCGGTGAGGTGAGCGAACGGACCGAAGGCTTCCGCCCCGGTCTCCGGACTGGTGGTGCTGCCGTTCATCGCCGGCCATTCTCCCTGACCGGGCACCGCCGGAGACAGAGTCGGCGACACCTGGCCAGATCTCATCCGTCGGCCGGCTTCCCGCCGGGACGATCAGAGCTTCGGCCTCGCCCGTCGGCCGCGCGTACCTGGCCGAGCCCCTCCTCCGCATAACATGCGAAATGCCACATTCGCGCCATAGCTAACGACATCGACTCCCTTCCCACCGACGGCCCCCAGCAGTCGCTGCCCAGGTTGAACGCGCCGCTTACGCGGCCGCCCCGGCCCCGGAGGTGCCGCCGGTGAGCTCGGCCCACTTCGCGGCCACGGCCTCCGGGTCGGCAACGCCGTTGATCTTGTCGCAGTCGGCGATCAACGCATCCAGGTTGCCCTTGGGCCCGGCCCCTGACCCAGGCCGTGCAGCGCGACAGGTTCCGCCCTGATCACAAGCCCGAAATGCGTGAGGGCTGGGCATGCAAGCGCCCACCCTCACGCCATCGTGCGTCAGGAAACCGGGAACCAGTCCGACAGGCGCTTGGCGATGACCGGTACGTCGATGTCGTCCTGCGCAACTGCCTCGACGAACGGGCCGGCAATGGAGACGGGCGGCGGGGCGACACTGGCGCTGACGCCGTTGAACCTCAGGAAGACGCGCAGGGCGAGCCAGGCGGTGCGCTTGTTGCCGTCGATCAGCGCGTGATTTCGGGCAACGGAATGCAGCAGTGCCGCCGCCTTCTCGTGCAGTGTGGGATATAGCTCGGCTCCGAACACATTGGTTCGGGGCCGTTCGATCGCTGATACCAAAAGCCCCATGTCGCGCACGCTGTGCTCGGTACCGTTGACCGTGCGAGCGATGGCCAGGATCTCGTCGATCTGGATGTAGCGCACTTCGGTCACTTCAGGTAGTCCAGGATCTCCGCATCGCTGTCCATGAGCTCGGCCAGCACGTCATCGACCTTCAGTTCGGCCCGATCCTGAGCGTCACGAATGGCCTCGATAGCGAGTTCCTGCTTACTGCGGCCCTCCCGACGAGCACGCTCGGTGAGCTTCGCGTCAAGGTCGTCGGGGAGTCGGAGTGTCATCGCCATACGGCGATGATACCGGACCGGTATCTAGGTGGCGAGGTGGTACCAGCCACCCGAGACCTCGGACCATGGCGCCACCCACCCCTCTGCGCCCCGGGCAGGCCATGCCCTCTGCTCCAAAGCAGCATGAGGCCGAGGTGGACGCTCGCGCCGCCCGAGGGTGGCGCAGCGGGGCCGCCCTACCGGGGTCCCCGTGCCGACAGTCCGCACGACCCCGGCCGGAGGTGTCCGTGGGGTTGAGACTTCCGATTCGAGCGTCATCCGAGCATCGGAATTCTGCATTCCGTATCGCCACGTCCGCCCGCGGGACCCGCGCCAGTTCGTGAAGATGCAGATCAGAGGCCGATGATCCGGACTTCGACTGATCGTTTACGGATGAGATCACATCCGCAAACGACCGGAGCGAGAGCCTAGAAGTAAGCAGGAAAGCGACCGGCCGCCCCGACATGTGGGGCGGCCGGTCGTAATCACACACTGTCACACGCGGAGTGCCATGCACTCGCGCAGCAGCGGTTCCAGGCGCAGCAGCGTGCCCTCGCGGTCGAACACCTGGAGGGCGTCGAGGCAGGTCACGATCCACCGCGCCTCGTCCTCGTCGACCTCACCCTGGACCGCCACGGCGGTCAGCGCGCTCTCCCAGTCGAACGATCCGTCCTTGTACTCCTCCGCCAGGGCCCGGTATCCGGTGGCGAGCAACGGGTCCGCGTACAGGCCCGTGTCCTTGGCGAAGGCGTGAGCGCGGGCCCGGTCGGTGCGCAGGTCGGCCAGGCGACGCAGCGCCTCGTCCGGGTCGTCGAGCTCGCTATGCAGCCGATGGGCGTCGCCGACCAGCCTCGGCCAGCCGCCGGTCAGCTCGTGAAGCCGGTTCAGCCGGTCCTCGCGCTGGAACATGTCGACCCGCTGCGCCCAGCCGCGCAGGCTGCGGCGGTCGTGGCGGCGCAGCACCACCGGGGCGGCCGAGATGGGTTCCGTGCCGGTCAGCAGGGGGCGCCACAGGGCCAGCTGGGTGGTGTCGGTGACGAGGACGACCGCGCGGGTCACCCCCGGGGTGAGGGGCAGCAGCGTCTCGGCGAGGTCGACGGCCTCCCGGCAGGTCTCGGGACGCACCGGGTCCCGGTAGTTGACGAAGTCACTGATGACGACGCGTCGTTCGCGGGGGCGTCCGCCGGCGAGTTCCTGCTTGTAGACGCTGGGTTTGCCAATGGGCGGCAGTGTCCAGCCGGCGATGCCCGCGGTGAGCGTCCGCAGGGTGTGGGCGACGTCGCCCACACCGGTGGCGGGGCTGCCCAGGACGACCCTGGCCTGGTTGGACCGCTGGCCCAAGAGGTCGTCCAGCTGGGTGTTGGTGAGCGGTGCGGGCCGGCCGTCCGGCAGCTCGGGACGTCCTTCCTGCACGATGCTCTCCTGGAGCTCGCACTCCTCCTCCGCCCTGAGCAGGCGGGCTTCCACCTCATGGGAGGTGCCGATCATGCGTAGGGCGTTGGGACCGCGCAGGTGCCATCCCAGGCCGTCGTGGTTGGGCGCGAGAATGCCGAGGCCGACCATCTCCAAGAGGTAGGCGCGGAAACCCTCGGTGTCGAGCTGTTCGAACCCCTTGCGCCAGTAGGTCTCGCACTCCTCGCGCAGCTCGGTGTCGCTCAGCCGCACCTCCAGACCGCGGTGGCGGGCGTGGTAGGCCAGCACGTTGGCGATCACGTCGTACCGGTGGTCGAGGCTGAGGGTGTCCTTGAAGGCTGCCGAGATGCTGTCCCTGAGTCCGGCGTCCGACTCCACGACCTCGATGTCGGCGAGTTCCACCGGGTACGGAGGTCCCTCGGCGCCGCGCCGAGCCCGCTTGCGGTGCATCAGCTCCACCAGCCGGTGGCCGAACATCTGGAGCAGGAACGGCTGGTAGGAGCAGTAACCGAGCACCCGGTTGACCAGATCCATGTCCTGGAACTCGAAACCGAGTGCCCGCATGGGCTCGACGAGTAGCTCGGCGGCGAACTGGGGGGCGAGCGGGCCGATCACCTTCGGGGTCTGAGCGAGGTGGCCGAACGGCCCGTTGCTCGCAAGCTTGGCGAACCGCTGCACCGAGTGCAGCCCGGCGAAGACGACCTTGGCGCGGTCCTTGGTGTCGTCCCCGAGGCCCTTGAGCCGCTTCGTCTGGTTGAACCGGGGTGCGTCCGCCTCGAAGAACTGGTCGCACTCGTCCAACAGGATCAGCAGCCGGCGACGCGAGTCCGCGTCGGTCCAGGCCCGGATGCCCGCGCGCACCCGCTCGGAGATGTCGGAGACGCCCTTCGCGGACCTGCGGCCCTGCGGCCGGTCCAGTACCTGCGCCTCGGTCAGCTTCCGGTCCAGGACGCTCCACAGCGCCTCCGGCCCGAGCGAACTGCCCTTACCGATGTTCTCTTGGTCGAGGTTCACGTACACCGCATGGTGGTAGCCGGGACGCTGCTCCACGAACCTGTCCCCGGCGTCGGCGAGCAGTGCCGACTTGCCCAGCCCACGGCCGCCGTAGATGACCTGGGTGCCGCGCGGGTCGATGATGCTCTTGCGCTCGGCGTCACGGCCGTAGAACATCTCGCCGCCGATCCGGCCGCGCTTCTCCCTGATGTACGGGTTGACGCCGGAGAACGGCAGCAGAGTCTGCGTGGCCGTGCTGACCTGCCGGTTGCCCCATGCCGCGAGGTAGGCGAGGGCGGCGTCGTCCACGACCAGCAGGGGCTGCAACCGGTCCGAGCCGACGGCGAGTTCCGCGCGGGCCTCGCGACTGAGCGTGCCGAAGTAGACGACGAGGAGGGCCGCACCACTGGTGTCGCGTTCCGCGAGGCTCATGACGACCTTGGCGGGCGGGCGCCCCCACACCATCAGCACGCGCAGCGTGCCGCCGTGCTCCCGGATCTGCGAGCCGAAAGCAGGCGCCTTCGCCCTGCCGTTGATCTCCACCTCGGTCGCCTCGAAGAAGCGGTATTCACGCCGGCGCAGGTTCGGCGACCGCTCGTCGAGCGGTCTGGCGCTCTTGGCGTCGTAGCCGAGGAGTTTGAGGAGCGGGGGCAGCTGCCGCCGCCCGGACACTTCGAGCCGGTCCTTCGGCTCGGTCGCGCCGAGTTCCCGCCACACGTCGAGGGCGTCGGCCGCCAGTGCGGCCTCGTCGGTGGACAGGGAACCGTAGTCGAGGACAGAAAGCATCGGATGCTTGGCACCGGACCGGACGAGGTCCACGAGCTCGCGGTCGATGCCCCGGGGCAGGCCGTCGGGCACTGCGGGGAAGAACTCGGTCAGGTGGGGTTCGCTGCCCTCGATCTCCGGGACGGGTTCGCCGATCTCCAGGAAATAGACGAGGTCGGCCGCGGTGGCCAGGCCGCCGGTGTCCAGGTGGCGCAGGACCTGAGCGCGCCCGTCCGAGGTGAGGTCCAGGGCGTCGAGCCGGGCCCGGATCCGGTCGGCGGCCTGCTGCCGGAAGACGGGCAGGTCACTGCGCACGGTGTCGAGGGCTCGCCGTACGTCCCTCAGGTCGTACGTGCCGGTCCCCTCGTCGAGCCGGTCACGGGCATCGGCCAGCAGCTCCTGCAGGCGCAGGTCCTGGTCGTCGGTCACCGCGCCGTCGGCCTGCGCGCGGTGCAGCTCGGCGACGATTTCGTCGTGTTCCCTGCGCAGCTCCGTGCGCCGGGCGGCCTCCCGCTCGTCGATCTCGGCCAGGGCGGGCGGGGTGAAGTCGCCGGCTTGCGCGGCGGGGAGCAGCTCACGGCCGGCCAGCTCAACGATGGTACGGGCCGCGCTGAAGGCATCGCGGGAGAGCCGCTCGTCGAGGGCCTCCTGCCAGGTGCGGTCGACCGCCGTGAGGAGCCGGTCGAGGGACGGCCGCTCGTCAGGGGTGTCGCAGACCTTCAGCAGCTCCGCGTCCAACACCTTCTCGGGGGTGATCGAACCGCCGGGACGTGTGGTCGCGGAAGCACCGGCCAGCAGGACGAACAGCTCCTCCATCGAGGCGCGTGCCGCCCAGGCGGTCGCGGCGGCGACGGCACCCGAGCGCCGTGCCAGCTGTTCCAGTTCGGCCAGCAGCGCCTCCTTGCCGTCCAGGAGCGACCGGCGCAGAGAGGAGATCTCCTTGATCGCCCGGTTGCCGTCGGAGCGGTCGCCGCGGCGGATGCCGTCGACCGCCAGACACCACTCCTTGGCCAGGCCGGCGGCTCGCTCCACGAGATGCACCAGGTCCATCCGCCCGGCGCCCTGGAGCGGTTTGCCGCTGGAACGGTGCTTGCGGTCCATGCGGTCGATCTCATTGTTGATCTCGGTCAGCTTCGACAGACGTTCGGCCTGTTCCCGAACCTGCGGCACAACGTCGCGCTGGTCGCGGACCACGGTCGTCAGCAGCGACCCCAGCATTCCTCCGTCAGCAGCCAGCCAACACTTGGCGATCTCCGTCGCCCGCGCGAACCGCAGCCTCGGCGGCACGAGCAACGCACGACACTGCTCCCCCAGCTCCCGCAGCCGAGCCTCCGTCTCGGAGACGTCGGCGATGACGACCAACGGGGAGGCGATCATGAGGACACCACTGAGGGCGCGGTCGGCGACGGCGGTCGCGGCCTCGGCGAGCCGGTCCGGCAGACGGGGCACCAGCGCCTTGAGCTGGGCGCCCGCCAGGTGATCGCCGGTGATCAGTGCCATACGCAGCAGGGCGGGCAGCAGCAGGAGCTCGCTGCCCTCCGCGTCGCGGCCCGCCTGTCCCCCGTACTGCTGGAGCACGCCCGTGGTCAACCTCGCACCCTGGCTGTCGCCGGAGGTGAGCAGCGCGGCGGCACCGGCCAGGCGGAGCGCCGTCACCTGCGGCTCGGGGTGGTCGGCGGCACGTGCCACGTGGTGGGCGAGTCCGAAGCGGCGCTCGACGACGAGCCGCGCCAGAGCCCGCTCGGCGTCGGTCTCGTCGGAGTCGTCAGAGTCGTCGTCCTCGGCCGCTTCCCGAACCGGCGCGTCCTCGTCCCTGGGTGTGGCGGGCGTGCGCACCGTAGTAGGCCCGTCCGGGTCCGTGCGGGGTGCCGGGTCGCTGTCGGCCCGTGTCGCAGTCTGTACATCGCAGGGGTGGACCGGCTCGGGAACAGCCGTCCGGGCGGGCTCAGCGGCTTCGGGCGCGGAGGCAGGCTCGGGCGCGCAGGCAGGCTCGGGCGCGGAGGCGGGCTCAGCGGCTTCGGGCGCGCAGGCAGGCTCGGGAGCGGTCTCCTCGGCGGAGCGACCGGCGGTCTCCTCCTCCCCGGCCGGACGTACGTCCCCATGCTCCACGGCCGTCTCGGTGCCGACGAGTTCGGTGGTGCCCTCCGCCTGCGCTCCGGCGCGTTCGCGGAGGGGCTCCTCCGGCTGAGGCAACGACAGTTCGGGGGCCATGACCACCGCCATGGCACACGAGGGCAGCCCCCGCACGACCTGCCCCTGCAGAGCCAGGATCTCTGCCGCGGCGTCCGCCTGCCGCCCCAGCCGGATGAGCTGGGCCAAGGCCGTGAGTGCGGCGCTCTCCTCCCGTTGCGCCTGTTCCCACACCGGTGTGTCCAGCAGGCGGCGAGTCACGTCTCGCACAGCCTCGGCGGCAGCGGCGGCGGGGCTGTCCGGACGGCAGACGACACCCAGCAGTTCGCGCAGGGTCTCCCGTGTCCGGAGGTCATGTTCGTGTGCCGCTCGGTGTGCGTCCGCGGCGCGCGTCATGTCCTCCAGCCGACGAGGCACCCCCTCGATCCCCGCCGCACGGAACCCCGCCTCGGCACTGTCGAACACGCCGCTCAGCGCGGCCAGCTCTGTCAGGTCCTCGTCCTGCGGAGGGCGGCCGTCCGTGACCGCACCCGTCACCTTCTCCACGGCTTGCCGGGCTCGGGCGAGGGCCGACTCCAGCTCCCGGCAGACCTCGTCCGGCCGCCACGCCTCGTCGGGGCGGTCATCGTCGGCCGCCGGTGCGGACACGTCGCAGGAGGGGGACACGAGCGGCGGCTCCTGCTCCTCCGCCGCGCCGGGCACAAAGCCCGGATGCGCCGCCACGATCGACCTCGCCATGTCAGCGACGGCGGCGAGTCGTGGCGTCTCGTTCTCGTCGGCCGTCGCCGTGAACCAGTCCTGGTCCGCGGCCCAGGCAAGGATGCCGGCATCGGCGACAGAGGCGTTGCAGTACGCGAACACCGTGGCCCGGACCAGCGTCGCACCCCACCGGGAAACGGGGTCGGAAGCGGACTTGCCGTCCGATGCGATCACGTACGCGATCACCTGGTCCATCACGGTCTGCGTGAGGCCCCTGATCCCACAGCTGCATGCGTGCTGCCGGGCATCGCGCCGCAGCCGGGCGAGAACGTCCTGACACAGAGCATGGCCGGCCCGTCGAGGAGCCGCCATGCGGATGCCCAGGTTGCCGAGCAACTTCTGCCGGTCCTTGGGCGGCAGAGAATTGAAGGCGAGTTCCACCATGTCGACCGTGAGGTCGTTCAGGGCGGCGGCCGGATGCTCCAAGGCGTTGAGGGCGGCGGCCAAGCCTGAGAGTTTCTCGGCCGAGGCGCTCGGCGGGGACAACGGCGGCCCCGTCACGACGTGGTAGCGGTCATGCATGTACGCGCACTCCGTTTCTGTGGTCGGTCCTGCGGGATCGGCTCACCCGAAGCCGAGGAGCCTGAAGAGAGGAGTTCGCGGGACGTGAGGGACGCGGCGGAAGCCTTGGGTACGCGGATCAGCGGCCGCGCGTGTGCTCGGTGACAAAGGTGTAGCCGTAGGGCAGTTCCCAGCCGTCCGCCTTGCCGAGCCTGCGGCAGTGCTCCCGGAAGGCTGCTCGCTGGCCTTCGCTGGGGAAACAACTCGGCCGCAGGCGACGGAGGTGGCCGGAGACGAATTGGGCCGCCGGCAGACCCACACCGCACGCTTCCGCGTCCGTACCGCCCCACGGGCGTATCACCCGTCGCCGGACCGGCCGGTAGCCAATGAGAGGGATGGTCAGCTCCCTGTCGCGCGCCGGGAAGTGCGGCTGACCCCAGGCGTCCCGACTGCCGAGGGCCGGCGCCAGGAGCCGTTCCGCCAGCAGTTCCGCGACCGCCGCTTCCAAAGCGACGGCCTGTGACCGGGCCGGACGACGCCCGTATACCGCGCTCGGCAGGACCGAACGGTCCATCAGGGCGTGCCCGTCCAGGGTGAGCAACCCACAACGGCGCACCGTGCGCATCACCAGTTGCCGGGGCCCGAGCCCGACCGCGCTGTCTCCACTGCGGTCACTGCCCGGAGCGTCCTCCCTGGTGAGCACACGAGGGTCGTAACAGTGCCCGGTCTCACGGTCGCCGACCTGCACCCGTTCCTTGAGCAGCATCGTGGCCAGGCGGATCACTGTGCCGCCACGGAGACGGCGCAGTTCGAGCATCAGGCCGGAAAAGAAATCGTGGGGCCAGGCAATCCCGGTCAACCGGCCCGATTCGTCACCGAGTTCGGCGGTGACGTCCTGCGTCGCCTCCTTCGCGCCCGTCACCTCCCCGACATGGTCGAGTTCGAGGCGTACCGTGGGGCGCGCGCCGTGGGACTGCCGAAGGTCCTCTACGACGTACGGATGCAAGGGGAACCAGCCGTCGATGAGATGGGCCAGCCGCAGGGGCGCCCGCCAGACGGTTTCCCTCGCGTCGTTCCGCAGAAGTTCGCCGATACCGAGGGAGGCGTCGTCGGCGAGGGGCAGATCGACCGGGTCCGGCTCCGCTTCCGTCTCCGGCTGCGCAGGCAGTGTGGACGTCCAGCCGCGTCCGGCCGGGGCAAGAGGGTCTCCGGACGCCTCCGTCTCACCGGGATGATGGGACCGCCACACGCCTCCGCCCTCGAAGGCGTCGTCGAGAGTGATCCGGGAGCCGTTCGTGAACAGGCCCTGGTCGCTCTCCCCTTGGACGACGTCGGCGAGCGCCACGTTCGCCCGGCACACCGCGGCGGCGTACCCCACTCCCCTGAGCGACGCCGTCGCACCCGGGAACCCGCGAAGCCTCGGTCCGACCGCTGTGTACACGGTGACCGGAGCGCTGAGGCCGTAGCGCCGCCTCGCCGGGGTGGCCGCGCGTTCCACAGCTGCCGCGAGAGACCTGAGGTCGTCACCGCCCAGCGGCCCCGCATCCCGCCAACAGTCCGCGAGGGAGGCCCGGGTCATGGCGTAATGACCCCATGTCCGCAGCGCGGGACTGGAGTTGAGGACGCCCCGTACCGTGTCGAGGAGACCGATCAGACCCATCCGCAGGCCGTCGTCGTGCGTGCCGCCCACCAGTGCGGCGAGGGAGACGGGGACGAAGGGGCTGAGAAGCTGCTCCCGTGCCGCCGTCAGGAGATGGTGCGCATAGGCCGGCAGGTCGTCGCGCCGAGCTGCCTCCCTGGACGGGTAGCACACGTCGACGACGACATGCCCGTCCTCATTGAGCCAGCGTCGGCGCGTGCGTAAGCGGTGGAGCTGGGCCGGTGACAGGCTCAGCGCCGGGCCGAAGGCGTGGAGATCCGGGATCAGGAGCTCCCTTCGGCATGGCGCGGCGTCGTCCCCCGGCCTGCCCGGACCCTCGGCGCCCGCCGGTGCCCCCGACACCCAGGCCGGTACGTCGCCGAGGGCACCCACCTCCGAGTGGGCCCCCTCCCGATGGACGATCTCGGCGTACAGCGGCTCCGACCCGGTGGCAACGCACACCATGGCACCGACCGGGAGCACGGGAGCGCACTCGCCGAACGTGATCACGGGGAAGTCGTCAAGGCACAACGGGCTGCCGCCATAACCATCGCCGCCCAGGTCGTACCCGAAGTACACGGCATTGAAGGCGACAGTGGTGTGCACCGGCGCCGACCGGACCGCGACGACGGCTTCGAGATAACGGCGCAGCCGATCCCGTTCCCGGTCGGGTACGGCGTCGTAGCCCTGCGTCATGACGGAGGTCAACAGGGCCCGGCCACCGTACGGATCAGGCACCCCCGTCCCTCCGCGTTCACCGACCGTTGCTGACACATACGGGTCCCCACCCATGACACCTCCGCCGCACTACAGGTTCATCCCGGCCCGCCTGCGGTAATTCCCGCAGAATATGCCTGCGGTTGGGGTTCCTGTGGCACTTTCACCACTTTGCGACGGCTGACAGCGGCTTGCGCCGAACACGTCGTGAATGCCGTCACGGTTGCCGGCAAGTAGGCCCGGCAGCTGATCCAATGCGGCGATTCCGGGTGTGCTCATCTCTGTACCGTTCCGCGAGACAGGGAAGGCGCCTTACAACCTGCTGGAAGACTGATGAAGATGTTGGGTCCTGGCTCCGTCGCGTGAGTGGGCGGGCCAGACTTGGGCGGTGGCGATGGGGAATGGTCCGGGGAGCGGTCCGGGGAGCGGTCCGGCCGGATGTCTGGCAAATGTGCCCGGAGTTGATCCCGGCGGGCAGCGTGTTCGCGTTCCTGGCCGAACACCGTTGCGAGTTATTCCCGGCCCAGATATTCGCGGACACGTACCCGTCGGCGAACGGACGGCCGAGCATGCCCCCGCAAGTCCTGGCTGCCATGGTCACGCTGCAGTCCCTGCGCGGGTTGCCGGACTCCGAGACGGTCCAGGAATACGGTGCGACCTGCGGTGGAAGGCCGCGTACCGGCTGGGACTGGATGACACCGCTCCATCGTCGACCGGTTTCACGCCAACGACCGGGACGGACAACCTCCGTGGGCATCAGGTGTCAGCGCTGGGCACTAGTCTCGATTGCCCTGCAGGGAGCCGATCAATCCAGGGAGCAACCAGACCGCCATGCCCGACAATCACACCGGATACCTGATCTCCGTCGTCGACGAGGACCCGCTGCGCGCCCGCAAGGAGGCACGCGAACTGCTTTCCGCGCTTGGCGAGGTGGACCCCACGGTCAGGCTGGATCTTCCCGAGCCGGGCAGCCCGGCGGGGATCGGCGACAAAGGCGGCCCGTCCGTCGAGACCGTCGGGCTGTTGCTGAGCGCGGGGTCGTTCGTCGCAGCGCTGGTGCAGGTGTGGCTCGCGCGGATCCCGCAGCGCACCATCGTGGTCAAGCGGCCCGACGGCGCGACCCTGCACATCACCGGCAAGGAGGCCCGCGAGAACGACACGCTGGTCGAGCGGTTCCTCGCGGACGACGGCGACGACAACACGGCGGCGAGCTGAGCGACATGACCGACAACGACCGGCACGCGTTACTCGTCGGCGTCTCCACGTACAACAGCGAGACATACGCCGACCTCCCGGCCGTGCGAGCCGATCTGCACTACATGCGGGCCGTCCTGGAGAACCTTGAGATCGGCATGTACAACGAGTGCGAGGTGGCCCCCGAGCCGACGCGCGCGGAGATGCTGCACGCCATCGAGGCGTTCCTGGAAGCACGGCAGCCCAGCGAGACCGCGCTGCTCTACTTCAGCGGGCACGGAGAGTACTGCGAGCAGGACGGCCAGTTGTACTTCCTGACCCGGGACACCGACCCCGCCGACCTGCCGGGCACGGCCGTGCCGGCGGAGTGCCTGGAGCGGATGCTCCAGTCCTGTCGGGCCGCCTCCAAACTGGTCCTGCTGGACTGCTGCTCCAGCGGGTCCGTCGTCCAAGGCTGGACCGCCAAGGGCCCGTCGGGGGAACAGGACCGCACCGCGGCGAGCACTCTGCTTCGGCCGACCGGCGTGTACTTCATCACGGCCTCCGACGCTCTCCAGGCGGCCTCCGCGATGGCGCCGCCCGGGTCGAGCCTCGGCACTTCCCGGTTCACCGGGGAGATCGTCGAAGGGCTGCGCAACGGCAGGATCAAGGAGGGCGGCTGGATCACCCCGGACGACCTCTTCGACTACCTGACCGCCCAGATGACGCGCGACGGCGTACCGGAGGAACAGCGGCCCACCAAGTCCACCATCAGGGCTACCCGGAGCCTTCCCTTCGCCCGGTCGGTGGCACGACCGGTACGGCTTCCCTCGCTCCCTCACGACGCCGCCGGAACCGGCCGGCGCTCCCCCGCGCTGCTGAAGGCCCGGGAGCTGGCCGAGGCGGACGAACGGGACGGCATCGACCGGCAGCGGCTCCTGCGGTACTACGCGGACTGCCTCACCGCACAGGCGGCGGCCGGAATGCGGCCCGAACGGGACAGTGGCCGTAACAAGAAGTACTTCCTGCTGGCTCAGGGCGAGGAGACCATCCAGTCGGGCCGCGGACCGCACATCGTCGCGCCCGGATCTCTGTCCCGGCCCCAGGACGGACGGACCGGCTCGGACAGCGAGGCGGGGAGGCGGCAGGAGTACTGGTACGGCTACCCGGCGGTCACGCTGCCCGCGCGGGACGGCGGCCGGGGAAAGCGCGCGACGGTGAAACTGGCACCGCTGCTCATCCAGCAGATGGAGCTGGCGCCGGACAAGGACGGCCGGGACGTGCTCCGGCCCAGCGGCGTACCGTCCCTGCACAGCGGTCTCATCTCGGAACTCCTGGACGCGGGCGACGCCGCCGATCTGGTCGCGCGCTGGCAGCCGGCGTGGCAGGAGGGCAACGACGCCCAGATGCTCCGCGCCGTGAGGGAGTTACTGGAGGAGCTTGGGCTGCCGGAACTCGAACCGCTGGACCCGTCCGCGCTGAGCGACCGCACGGTGATGCAGGCGTTGCGGCCCGGCGCGCACAACGCGGCCGTGCTGCTGGTGCCCTCGGGTGCGGAGGCCGTGGCCACCCAGGCACTGGTGGACAACCTACTCCAGATCTCCACGCGGACCGCGCAGATCACGGGTACCGCCCTGGATGCGCTGCTGAACGGCGGGGCCCGGCAGGCGTCGGCCACGGCTCCGGCCGCAGCGAACCCGGTGACCCCCATCGCTCCGGGGCCGTGCAACGAGAGCCAGGAGCAGGTGATCTCCTCGGCAATGACCCAGCCGCTGACGGTGGCGACCGGACCGCCCGGCACGGGCAAGAGCGAGGTCGTCACAGCGGTCGTCACCACCTGCGTCGCCGCGGGGGAGTCGGTGCTGGTCGCCTCCACGAACAACGAGGCCGTGGATGTCGTCGCACAGCGCTGCGACGACATCGCGCCCGGGCTGCTGATGCGAACGGGCAACGCGGAGGCGCTGGAGCGGGAGGCGACCAAACTGGAACGGCTGCTTGCCGAACCGGTTCGGGCTCCGCAGCGCGGATCGGCCACCGTGGGCGGCGAGCTACGCAACACCCGCGGGACGGCCGACCGGCTGCGGGCTCAGGCGGCACACCGCGTCGGTGAGGAAGGACGGCTGCTGGAACTGCTCCGCGACAGGGAGGATCGGGCCGACGCCCTGGAGCTGCCTCTGTCCCTCCTCGAAGGGGCCTGGACGACGGACACGGACGGCGTGGCTCCGATGGGCCGGTGGGTGGAGAGGGCACGGAAGGCAGCCGGGGCCCGTTGGTGGCAGCTCGGGTCATGGCGGCGCGGGCGCGTACTCGCCGCTCTGGTCGCGGCGGGGGCAGAGCGCCCCGAGGGCCCCGGACCTGCATGGCCGGAGTGGGCGACGGGACGACCCGCGGCGCCTGAACTGCTGGAGTCCCTGGCCGGGATCGTGTCCGTGGAGCGGGAGGTGCGGGAACTCGTCCACCGGCACGGGGAATGGGACGAGGAAGGGCTCAAGCAATCCCGGCTCGCTGCGGCGGAAGCGCTGTCCGGCCTGTCGGCGGAGCTCTCCCGCGCGCTGTCCGTCGAGATCCTGGACCGGGCCACCGGACTCATGAACCAACGGCTCCAGGCACTCCGCCGCCGCTCCGGCTACCAGCGCAGCCAGAAGAACCTGATGATGCACATCAAGGGGTGGGCCATCAGCACCCACTCAGTACGGCAGCTGGAACTGACCCCGAAGCTGTTCGATCTCGTGGTCATCGACGAGGCCAGCCAGTGCTCCATCCCGTCGGTGCTGCCGCTGCTGTTCCGGGCCCGCCGAGCGCTGATCATCGGTGACCCCATGCAGCTCGGGCACATCCCTGACGTGTCACCGCAACAGGAACGTCAGGCACGGACACGGGCCGGACTGAGTGCCGCACAACTGGAGCACCACCGCCTCACCTACCACGTGCACTCCTCGTACCACGCGGCCGAACAACACGGCGACAGCGCGCTGCTCCTCGACGAGCACTACCGCTGCCAGCCGCGGATCGCGGACGTCGTCAACGGCCACTGCTACGGCGGCCGCTTGCGCGTGCTGACCGACGTGCGGCGACAGGTACCGGCGCACGACCCAGTGGGAGCAGCCGACCCGGCACCAGTGCTCGGCTGGGTCGACGTACCGTCCGGGCAATCGGCGCGCGGCGGCGACGGGCAATCCTGGCGGAACAACGAAGAGGCAGAGGCCGTCCGGCGTGTGGTCGACAGACTGCTGGCAGGACTTCCGCCGGAAGCGACGGTGGGAGTGGTCACCCCGTTCCGGGCGCAGAAGGAGACGCTGGCGCGGATGTGGCGAGACGACAAACGCATCCGGGTCGGCACCGTCCACACCTTCCAGGGCGGACAGCGCGACGTGATGGTGCTCAGCCCGGTGGCAGCGGACAACACAGCGCCCCGGACGACACACTGGGTCACGAGCCAGGTCAACCTGTGGAACGTGGCGGTCACCCGGGCCAAGTCGCAGCTGATCACAGTGGGCGGCCGTGCCTTCTGGCAGGACCAGAGCGGCCTGCCCGCCCTCCTCGCCGCGCGCTCAGTGCAGCTGGGAGCAGGCGACGACGGATCGACGGCTGAGGCCGGCATGCCCGGCCCGGTGACCGAGGCTCGCGAGGACCTCGCCGACCGCCTGCAACGGTACTTGGCCGAACGGGGCATCACCGATCTGCAGCGGGCCGTGATGGTGGGCGGCCACCCGGTGGACCTGCTGTTCACCGACACCGGGCAGAACACGGCAGTACTGATCGACCCCGGCCCGCGCCCCGGTCACGACCCCGCACGGCACCTTCGGCTGACCCACGCCCGAGGCGACCTGCTCACCGGACTGCCCTCCGGAGGCCACGGGGCCAAGCCCTGCCCCGTGAGCCGGACGCTGCGAGTGCCCGCCTGGCGGATCCTGGCAGGCGAGGCCGCACTGGCACCGCTGTTCGACTGAGCGCCGGACAGGACGGCCAGGCCCGGCGGCCCATTCAGCCGCCGGGCAGGCTCCGCGCAACGTCAGTCATGTGCGGCTCCCCCATGAAACGGCGTCTCGCGTAGTCATCGCCGCCAGAGGTTAAACCGCAGCTCAGGAGCCCTGTGCGACCGGCTCCAGAATCGCCGCGCACTCCACATGGTGCGTCATAGGGAACGGGTGGAGCCCTGGCACTGCCCAAAAACATGCAGGTCAGATGCCATCTGGCCGTGACGCACGCCGCGCCGTGCGTCAAACGTGCGTCATGGTCGGCGGCTCGAAGAACGCGTGCGTCAGGAACCGCGCGTTGCATCGCGACCACGACCCTGACGTGAGCATTGATCGACCAGCCCATGCATGCTGCAGGGAGCCGCCGCCGTAGCCGGGCGACGTGCCGTTCCGGTGCGGTGCTGGGACGCCTCCGATCGGCTATGCCGTCGCTCACACCGCCGGAGAGCGCATCTCCCTGGCCCAACTCGTGGGTAATGTGACCGTGTTGTGGTCTACCACTGCTACCCACGGAGGACGTCGTGTCCGGATCCGTCATCCTGGCTGGGGCCCGTACCCCCACCGGTCGCCTGCTCGGGGCTCTGAAAGACTTCTCCGGAGCCCAGCTCGGGGCGATCGCGATCAAGGCGGCTCTGGAGAGGGCGGGGGTGGCGCCCGAGCAAGTGGAGTACACGATCATGGGGCAGGTGCTCACCGCAGGCGCCGGCCAGATCCCGGCCCGTCAGGCCGCGGTGGCCGCCGGCATCCCGATGAGCGTCCCGGCGCTGACCGTCAACAAAGTGTGTCTCTCCGGGGTCGACGCGATCGCGCTGGCCGACCAGCTGATCAGGGCCGGTGAGTTCGACCTGGTCGTGGCGGGCGGCCAGGAGTCCATGACGCAGGCTCCGCACGTGCTTCCCAAGTCGCGTGGGGGCTTCAAGTCCGGTGACGTACCGCTGATCGACCACATGGTCCACGACGGCTTGTTCTGCCCCTTCGACCAGATCGGCATGGGCGTCTCGACCGAGAAGTACAACAGCCGCTACGCCGGGCTGACCCGGGAGAAGCAGGACGCGTTCGCCGCGGCCTCGCACCAGCGTGCCGCCGCCGCGGCGGCGGCCGGGCGGTTCGCCGAGGAGATGGCGCCGGTGACGGTCCCGCAGCGCAAGGGCGACCCAGTGGTGTGTGACACCGACGAGGGCGTGCGTCCCGACACCACGGCGGAGGTCCTGGCGAAGCTGCGTCCCGTGTACAGCGCCGACGGCACGATCACGGCGGCGACGGCGTCGCAGATCTCCGACGGCGCCGCGGCCGTGGTAGTGGCGAGCAAGGCCAAGGCCGAGGAGCTGGGCCTGCCCTGGATCGCCGAGATCGGCGCCCACGGTGTGGTGGCCGGGCCGGACGGAAGCCTGCACGAGCAGCCGTCCAACGCGATCAGGGCGGCACTGGCCAAGGCCAAGCTGGAGCCGTCCGACCTGGACCTGGTGGAGATCAACGAGGCGTTCTCCGCCGTCGGCATCGTCTCCACCGAGCAACTGGGCATCAGCCCGGACATCGTCAACGTCGACGGCGGAGCCATCGCGCTCGGCCACCCGATCGGCGCCTCCGGCGCCCGGCTCATCGTCCACCTGGCCTATGAGCTGCGCCGCCGCGGCGGCGGTCTCGGCGCGGCAGCGCTGTGCGGCGGCGGCGGGCAGGGCGACGCCCTGCTGATCCGCGTGCCGTCCGCCTGACGGCTGGTCGGAGCAGCGCGGCCGGGGAGTCGGCGGAACACACGGTCCCCTGGGTGCGGCAGATGGTGGCCGCGCCCAGGGGACCGTCCACAACCCGCAACCCGGCGTGCCCCTGGAGTACCGGGGTCACTGGGTGGGCGTGATCCGGTCCTGAGGCGCCTGCGCTGCGATCGCAGCCGCCGGCGCGGATGCCGGCCGCAGCGTGATGAGCATCGTGCACACCAAGGCCGCGCACAGGATGTTGACGGCCATTGCGGCGACATAGACGTGGTGGAACGACGGGATACCGCCGGGGGCCGGGCCCGACGCCATGATCGAGGCGAATCCGGCGACGCCGACCGCACCGCCGACCTGGCGCACCGTCAGGGTCATACCGAGGCCGCCCGCGAACTTCTGCGGGGGCACGGTCCCGGCCGCCAGCGACGACAGGCAGGTGATGGCGAGGCCGAGGCCGCAGCCGCCGAGGATCGCGGCCGGCAGCCAGCCGCCCAGGAAGTTGGGCGTGGGGCCGAAGAGGCCGGACGCCCAGATGGCGTTGCTGGCTGTGAAGGACAGCGCGCCCAGGACCGTCACCTTCACCTGGGTCGCCGGTCGGGTGAGCCGTCCGGCGGCCAGTGAGCCGGCCATCGAGGAGACGGCCCCGATGCTCAGAGCACCGGCCGTCTGCAGGACCGACCAGTGCCAGATGTCGGCAGCGAACAGCGGGGCGGCCAGCATCCACGCGAACATCGTCATGTTGAGCATGCCGAGGCCGAGGTTGGCAGTCCGGAAGACGGGGCTGCGCCACACCGTCATCTCCAGGGCCGGCGCCGGGTGCGTTCTCGAGCGCAGCACGGTCACGGCGACGAACGCCAGCCCGGCCAGCCCCAGTCCGATGGTGCGGACATCTCCCCAGCCCCAGGTGTCCCCCAAGGTGAGTGCGCTCACCACCCCGCCGATGCCGAGGGCGAGCGCGATACTGCCCACCGCGTCCGGCAACCTGTCCCCGGTGCCTCGCAACCGCTGCCTCGGCAGCATCACCACAGCGGCGACCAGCATCGCGCCGCACAGCGGGAGGTTGACGTAGAACACCGAGCGCCAGCCGAAGGCGCGCAGCAGCAGCCCGCCCGCGGCCGGTCCGATGACGGCGGAGAAGCCCGCCACCGCGGACCAGGTGCCGACCGCTCTGGCGATGCGCTCCCGTGGTGCCGTGGCGAGGATCAGGCCGAGCGCGGCAGGGATCATGCCACCGGCCGCCGCGCCCTGGACGAACCGTGCCGCGATGAGCCACCAGATGGTCGGCGCCACGGCGCAGACGAGCGAGGCGGCGGTGAAGGCGGCCAGGGACCAGAGGAAGACGGTGCGCCGGCCGACGCTGTCGGCGATCCTTCCGGCGGGCGTGAGCACGGCCGCCAGCAAGATCGTGTAGCCGCTGAGGACCCACGTCATGGTGTTGAGCGACGTACCCGGGAAGTCGCCCATGATGTCCGGAAACGCGATGCTGACGATCGAGAGGTCGAGGAAGGCCATGAAGCTCGCGCCGCTGCACAGCGCCAGGACGTGGGCCGGCTTGATGTCCTGCGTTGCGCGTGTGCCGTCAGCCGACTCGTCGGGCATGCCGATCCCCTCAGTTCGTGTGCGTCGTCGAACTCGCCCACCGTCCAACGCGGTGCGCGGGAAGGTCGGTTGAAGCAATGCGGCCGGAGCAAGTGTGACCGGCCCCCGTCGGCGGCGGGGCGAATCGCGTGATCAACGCGTGTGATGACCGTCACTCGCGATTCGCTCGAAGATCTTTGCCGTCATACCTTGCGGTGGCTCTCACGGCAGGCCAATGATGAGTCGGGGGGGCGCCCGGGGGAGGAACCGGCGCAACGGAGGGGCCCGCTACCGCCCCGTCGCACGAGTTCCGGGACACCAGCTCGTGAGCCGCACAACACACCTCAGCAGCACGGTACTTCCGCACGTCTGCTTGACAGCGTTTGTGTACGACAGCGTTCTTGTACGACTGCGTTTCTGCACGACTGCGTTTCTGCACGACAGCACTTCGGCAGTTCAGCAATTGGCGTACTTGCAATCCTGAACAGCGCGGACGACTCACGGCCCAGCCACTCGGACGACGGCTCGTGAGGCGTACGCCGCTCGATCACCGGGGAATCGGCACGGACGCACGGGGGATCAGCCTTGTGCACGCGCCTGGATCCAGCACCTGTAGCCCTCACTGGGCTGCCTTTGGTGCCGTTGCCCTGCCCCGGGACGGGCGGCGCTCACCGGACGCGCTGCGGGTGATCACGGGGAGACACGGCTTTGACTTCTTTGAGTTCCGTCCTGATCGGCAGTGGGAGCGTACTCGCTCGCTGCGGCGACGTACTTGTGGCGAAAGGGCACCGCATCGCGGCCGTGGTGACCGGTGACGCCACCGCCCGGTCCTGGGCGGTCAAGGCCGGCATTCCGCACCACGCACTCGCCGAGGCCGTGGCGCTCGCACCGGCGTTATCCTGCGACCTCCTGCTGAGCGTCGGCAACTACGCGGTGGTGCCCGAAGCACTGCTGGCCCGCGCGACGCGGGCCGCCGTCAACTACCACTACGGCCCGCTCCCCGAGTACTCGGGCCTGCACTCGCCGTCCTGGGCCATCGCGGACGGGGCACGGGAGTACGGCATCACCTGGCACCGCATGGCCGAGGTGGTCGACGGCGGTGAGGTGCTGGGGCGGGTACCGGTGGCGATCGGGCCGGAGGACACCGCGCTCTCGCTGGGCCTGAAGTGCGACGAGGCGGCCGTCGCCAGTCTGGCCGCACTGATCGACGACATCGCTGAGGGCCGCGAGACCGCGACGCCCCAGAACGCCGCGACGCGCCGCTACTTCTCGCGGCACACCCAGCTCGCCGCCGAGGGACTGATCGACTGGATCCTTCCGGCCGAGCGCATCGCCGCCCTGGTCCGGGCCACCGACTACGGCCCGTTCGCGAGCCCGTTGGTGTGGCCCAAGGTCAACCTCGACGGGACCTTCTACGCCGTCCGGGAAGCCCGCGCCCAGGCCGCCGCCGGTGCCGCCGCGGATGACGCCGCCGCCGCGCCCGGTACGGTCCTCTCCTGCGACGACGCGTCGGGCCTGCGGGTGGCCACGGGCGCCGGAAGCGTCACCCTGACCCGGATGTGCACCCTGGAGGGCGAAGAACGGCCCGCCGGCGCCGTCGCGGCGGCCCACGGGATCCGGCCCGGCGCGATCCTGGACGTCCCCGGCGAGGACGCGAGCGCGCGCCTGACCGAGGCGGGCGTCAGAGCATCCAAGGCCGCCGACCGCTGGCGTGAGCGCCTGATCGGGGCCGGCGACCACCCGTACCGCCTTCCCTACCCTCAGCCCCGCTCGGGGACCCGGGCCGAGAGCGCCGAGAGCGGACGGCAGGCGGATCCCGTCCTCGTGCGCTGCCACGTCCCGCTCCAGGACGACGGCGACGGCGGCAGCGGCAGCGGCAGCGGCAGCGGCATGGAAACGTCTACGCAGGCCGCCGCCCACCTGGCCGGTGCGCTGGGCATCTTCCTGAGCCGGGCGAGCGGCCGGCGGGAGGTCCACCTCGCGATGGCGGCCCCCCGCGAGGGCGTCGACGCCGCGCACCGGGACCTGTTCGCCACCTGGCTGCCCCTGCTGTGCCGTGTCGACGCCGACGCGACGATCTCGGAGAACCTGCGGTCGGTGCGGCAGGAGTTCACCCTCGGTCAGGAGCGGGGATGGCTCCGCCGCGACGCCGTCGGCCGGGACGAAGCGCTCCGTGAACGCTGGAACAGCGGCGCACTGACACCGGACGTGCTGATCTCCTGGGGCACCCGCTACGCCGCCGACCAGGGCTCCGGCGGCCAGGACTCCGGCGGCCAGGGCGACCACCGTCCGAAACTGGAACTCCACATCCAGCAGGACGGCGCCGAGGACGGTGCGCTCGTCACCTTCCACTACGACGCCACGCGCCTGCCGGCCCGGTACGTCGCCCGGCTGGCCGGCCAGTTCACCGCCTGGTGCCGCCGTCTCCCCGCCGCCACGCAGCAGCTTCCGGCCGCCGCCGACCTCCTCACCGCCGACGAACGCGTACTCCTCATCGAGGAGTTCAACGACACGGCCGACGCCGGCGCGGACCTCCCCGAGCAGGGCCTGCACCGGCTCTTCGAGCAGGCCGCGCGCGACCATGCCGAGGACACCGCTCTGGTCTGCGCGGACACCGGCCTGACCTACGCCGCGCTCAACGGCCGCGCCAATCGGCTCGCCCACGCGCTGACCGACCGGGGCGTGGGGCGTGGCGACCTGGTCGGCGTGGCCCTGGACCGCTCGATCGACCTGGTCGTGGCCCTGCTGGCGGTCATGAAGACGGGCGCGGCCTATGTGCCCGTCGACCCCGGATTCCCTGCGGAACGCATCCGCCAGATGATCGACGACGCCGATCCCAAGCTCATCGTCACCCCCGCCGCCGTGCCCGCCGGCCTCGCCGTGTGGGACACCCGCTGCGTGAGCGTCCACCTGGGAGCCGAGCTGAGCGCTGACGGGGACCCCGAGGTCGAGGTGGGCGCCGACGACCTTGCCTACGTCATCTACACCTCGGGCTCGACCGGCCGCCCCAAGGGAGTCGAGATCACCCACGGGGCACTGAGCAACTTCCTGGCCGCCATGCGCGAACGACCGGGGTGCGCCGCCACCGACCGGTTGCTGGCGGTCACCACCGTGTCCTTCGACATCTCCGTGCTGGAACTGTTCCTGCCACTGCTCTGCGGCGCGACCACGGTCATCGCCCAGGCCCGGGAAACCCTGGACGCCAGGGCCCTGAGCGGGCTGATGGAGCGGCATGCGATCACGGTGATGCAGGGCACCCCCGCCACCTGGCAGCTGCTGCTGGACGGAGGCTGGCAGGGCACCCCCACCCTGAGGAAGATCCTCTGCGGCGGTGAGGCGCTGCCCCGCGACCTGGCGGACCGGCTGCTCGCCGCCGGTGCCCCGGGCTCGGTGTGGAACATGTACGGCCCCACCGAGACCACCGTGTGGTCCACGGTCTGGGAGGTGGCTGCCCGGGCCGAGGAGGACGGCATCCTCCTCGGCAGCCCCATCGACCGTACCCAGGTCTACGTGCTCGACGAGCACCTGTCGCCGGTACCGCTCGGCTTCCCCGGAGAACTGTGCATCGGCGGCGCCGGAGTGGCCCGCGGATACCGCAACGACCCCGGGCAGACCCGGCTCCGCTTCGCGGACAACCCCTTCCACCCCGGCACCCTCTACCGCACCGGCGACCTTGCCCGCTTCGCCGAACCCGGCAGGCTGGAGCTGCTCGGACGCAACGACCGCCAGGTCAAACTGCGCGGCCACCGCATCGAGTTGGCCGATGTCGAGGCGGCCGTCGGCCGCCATGAGTCGGTCCGCCGCGCCGTGGTGGTCGGCCGGGACGAGCAACTGGTCGCCTACTGCGTCCGCGACGCTCCGGACGGCGATCCGGTCCGTACCCCTGCGGACCAGAGCGCCGCCCTGGCCGAGTGGGCCGCCGCATGGGACCGCGCCTACGAAGCCGGTACCGACACCGCTCCCTCCGATATCGGCACCGATCCCGCCACCGCCGACGCCACGTTCAACCTCGCGGGCTGGCGCAACAGCTACGACGGCCTCCCCTTCTCCAACGGAGAGATGCGCGACTGGCAGCGGAGTTCCGTCCGGCGGATCCTCTCCCACGCACCGGAGAACGTCTTCGAGATCGGCTCCGGCAGCGGCCTGATGCTGTTCGGCCTGGCACCGCACTGCCGCACCTACCACGCCGTGGACGCTTCCGCCGCAGCCGTCGAGATGACCCGGCGGCACCTGGCCTCCCTGCCGCACGTGACCTGCGAGCAGCGCGCCGCCCACGCACTCCCCCAGGTGGCCGACGGCGCCTTCGACACTGTGGTCATCAACTCGGTGGCCCAGTACTTCCCCAGCGCCGACTACCTGACCTCGGTGCTGGAGTGGGCGACCAAAGCGGTCACCAGGGGACGGGTGTTCCTCGGTGACATACGCGACCTGTCGCTGCTGGACGTCTTCCACGCCGACGTGGCGCACTTCCGCGCCGACGGGGAGGCCGGCCGGATCTCCGCCGAGGAACTGGCCCGCCGCACCGAGCGCGGGATGGGAGCCGAGCGCGAACTGGTGCTCAGCCGCGACTACTTCGCCAACCTGCCGCGCCTGTTCCCGCAGATCACCCGCGTCGACATCACCCTGCGCGACGGTCGCTGCGTCAACGAGATGACGCGCTACCGCTATGACGTCACCCTGCACATCGGCGAGGACGCCCGACCCACCACCCCGGCGGCGGAGAAGGACTGGCAGGCCGACGGCCTCGACCTGGCCGCGCTCCGCGCCGAGCTGGGTTCCGTCGCCGACCGCCCGTTCCGCCTCAACGGCATCCCCAACGGGCGGCTGGGCGAGGTGTGCGGCCGGGTCGCCGCAGCCCTGGAGAGCACGGGCGCGAGCACCCCGGTGGTGCCCACGTCCTGGATCGACCCTGCCGACCTCGCCGGCCTCGCCCATGAGGCGGGCCTGGAACTGGCTCTGCTGCCCAGCCGCTCCGGCGGCACCTGGCGGTGCGACGCCCTGTTCTGGCGGCCCGGCCAGACCCCCGACCTCAGCCCGCACCCCGCCGAGGCGCCGGCCCGCGACGCCCTCACCGGGTACGCCAACACGCCCGCGGTCGGCGAACCGCCCAGGACCCCACTGCACCGCGTGCTGCGCCCCTGGCTGGCCGAGCGGCTGCCGGAGTACATGGTGCCGGCGTTCATCGTGGAGCTGGACGAGCTCCCGCTGACCCCGAACGGCAAGATCGACGAGAACGCGCTGCCGGACCCCGTGGTGGAGGTCGACGCCTCCGCCAAGCCCGCCACCGAGCTGGAGCGGGACATCATGGCCATCTGGTCGGACGTGCTCGGCCACGACCGGATCGGCGTCAACCAGAACTTCTTCGAGATCGGCGGCAACTCGCTGCGGGTCGTCCGGGTCCAGACGCGGCTGGAGGAGCTGCTGGGACGCCCCGTCTTCGGGGCCAAGCTCTTCGAGCACTTCACCGTCAAGACCCTGGCCGCCTACCTGGCCGGCGGCACCACGACCGGCCGGGAGGCCGTGCCCGAACGCCGCCGCGCCGTCCACGACGAGCCCATCGCCATCATCGGCATGGCCTGCCGCCTCCCCGGCGACGCCAACACCCCGGAGGAGTACTGGGAGCTGCTGGAGCGCGGCGGAGACGGGATCGTCGAGGTCCCGAAGGACCGCTGGGACGCCGAGGCCCTGTACAACCCCGACCCGGAGGTGCCCGGCACCTCGTACTGCAGCCGGGGCGGGTTCGTCACCCCCATCGACCTCTTCGACGCCCCCTTCTTCGGCATCTCGCCGCGCGAGGCCCGCTCTCTCGACCCCATGCAGCGCATGGTGCTGGAGACCACCTGGGAGGCGTTCGAACGCGCCGGATACACCATGGACCGGCTGCGCGGCAGCCAGACCGGCGCGTTCGTCGGCGTCGGCAAGAGCTCGGCGTACCACGAATACGGCCTCACCATGGCCGGCGGGCTGACCGACCTGGACGGCTACGTGGGCCCGGGTTCCGCGGGCGGCACCATGTCCGGCCGGGTGTCGTACGTGTTCGGTCTGGAGGGCCCGACACTCACCCTGGACACGGCGTGCTCCTCCTCCCTGGTCACCACCCACCTGGCCTGCAATGCGCTGCGCAACGGCGAATGCGATCTCGCGGTGTCGGCCGGTGCGAGCCTGATGCTCACCCCCGAACTACACGTCGAGTTCAGCCGCCTGCGCGGCATGTCGGCGGACGGCCGCTGCCGGTCGTTCTCCTCCGACACCGACGGCACCGGCTGGAGCGAGGGCTCCGCCGCGGTCGTCCTCAAGCGGCTTTCCGACGCCCAGCGCGACGGCGACCCCATCCTGGCCGTGCTGCGCGGCACCGCCGTCAACCACGACGGCCACAGCGCCAGCCTGACCACGCCCAGCGGCCCCGCCCAGCAGCGGGTCATCCGCACCGCCCTGGCCGCGTCCGGGCTCCAGCCGGACGACATCGACTACCTGGAGGCGCACGGCACCGGCACCAAGCTGGGCGACCCCATCGAGGGCACCGCGCTCTCGGAGGTCTTCGGCGGCAGCCACTCGGACGGGGAACCGCTGTGGGTCGGTTCGGCCAAGTCCAACCTCGGCCACACCCAGGCCGCCGCCGGTCTGGCCGGCGTGATGAAGGTCGTGCTGGCCATGCGCCACGACACGCTTCCGCAGACCCTGCACGTCGCCGAGCCCACCTCCGCCGTGGACTGGAAGGGCGCCGGTATGGCGCTGGTCCAGGAGCAGCGCCCGTGGCCGGCGAAGGACGTGCCGCGCCGCGCGGGAGTCAGCTCGTTCGGCATCGGCGGCACCAACGCCCACGCGATCGTCGAGGAGCCGCCGCGGCCCGCCGCGCAGCACGCCGAGGAGGGCGCGCCCGCGCCGCTGCCGCCCACGGTGCCGTTCGTGGTTTCCGGCCACACCGACGCCGCCCTGCGCCGGCAGGTGGAGAATCTGCACCTGCACATGGGCATGAACATCCAGGACCGCCTGGGTGATGTGGCCCGCTCCCTGGCGACCACCCGCAGCCACTTCCGCCGCCGGCTGGCGCTCTCCGTCAGGGACAAGGCCGAACTCCTCGACAAGCTGGCCTCCTTCGCCCGCACCGGGGAACTGCCCGCGGAGTCGGTGCGCACCGGCAACCACACCGAGGAACCCCGGACAGCCCTGCTCTTCACCGGCCAGGGCAGCCAGCTTCCCGGCATGGGCAAGGACGTCTACGACGTCCACCCCGTCTTCCGCGAGGCACTGGACGAGGTCGCCGCCCGCTTCACCGGGCTGGAGAGGCCTCTCCTGAAGGTGATGTGGGCCGGCTCAGGCAGCGAGGACGCGGCCCTTCTGCACCGCACCGACTTCACCCAGCCCGCCCTGTTCGCCCTGGAGGTGGCGCTGTGGCGGCTGTGGGAGAGCTGGGGTGTGCGGCCGGAGCTGCTGCTCGGCCACAGCATCGGCGAACTCGCCGCCGCCCATGTGGCGGGGATGTTCGACCTGGACGACGCCTGCCGGCTGGTCGCCGCCCGCGGCCGGCTGATGCAGGATCTGCCCGCCCGCGGCGCCATGGTGTCGCTGGAAGCCGGCGGCGAGGAGGCGGAAGCCGCCATCGACGCCCTCGGGCTGCACGGCAAGCTGGACGTCGCCGGACTCAACACGCCCACGCAGACCGTGCTGTCCGGTGACACCGACGCCGTCGAGGCGATCGCCGCCCACTTCGCGGAGCAGGGTCGCAAGGCCAAGCGGCTGACGGTGTCCCACGCCTTCCACTCGCACCACATGGACGGCATGCTCGCCGGGTTCCGGGCCGTGGCGGAGACCGTACGCTTCCGCCCGCCGGTGATCCCCCTCGTCAGCAGCCTCACCGGCGAGCTCGCCGCGCCGGGCGAACTGGAGCAGCCCGGCTACTGGGTCCGCCAGGTGCGCCACGCGGTCCGCTTCAGCGACGGCATGCGCAGCCTGCGCCGCGAGGGCGCGAACACCTTCCTGGAGCTCGGCCCGCGGCCCGTGCTGTCCGGCCTGGGGGCGTCCTGCCTGGCCGACGAGGGACCGGTGTCCTGGGTGCCGTCCTGCACCCCGGGCAGGAACGGCGCCTCGGTCATCCAGCGGGGCCTGACCGAGCTGCACGTGCGGGGCGTCCCGGTCGACTGGGACGGCTACTTCGCGCCCTTCGGCGGCGGCCGCGTGGCCCTGCCGACGTACGCCTTCCAGCGGGAGCGGTTCTGGTTCGAGCCGCCGCTCTCCCGCGAGGTCGGCGCCGGTCTCGACCCCACCGGCCACGCGCTCCTCGGCGGCGGTGCGGAGATCGCCGGCACCGAGCTGTCGCTGTTCACCAACGTGGTGGCGGCGGACCAGCCGGTATGGGTGCAGGAGCACCGGGTGATGGACGCCGTCCTGATGCCGGGCACGGCGTTCTTCGAGGCCATGCGGGCGGCGGGCGACGCCGCCCACCAGGGCGAGTGGGACCTGTCGGACGTGGTGATCGCCTCGCCGCTGGTGCTCGGCTCCGGGGTGTCGGTGCGGATGCAGGTCACCGTGGGTCCGGCGATCGGTGAGACCCGTCCCGTCCAGGTCTACAGCGCGCCCGAGGGTGAGGACGGCGCCTGGCAGTTGCACGCCGAGGGCCGGATCACGCCCACGGACGCAACCGGTGCCGGCACCGCGGTGACGGTACCGCCCCGGGGCGCCGAGTCCCTGGACGTGTCCGCCCTCTACCGTGACCTGGACGCCCTCGGCTACGGCTACGGGCCGACCTTCCAGGGCATCAAGGAGGCTTGGCACGTGGGCGGGGAGGTGTGGGCCAGGGTCGCGCTGCCGGAGAGCGCGGAGCAGTCCGCAGGCGGCTACGTCCTGCACCCGGCCCTGCTGGACTCGGCCATGCACTCGCTGCTGCTGACCCAGCGGCTGCAGAACCGGACGGGCGACGACCTCTTCGTACCGTTCGAGGCCGAGCGCCTGTCGCTGCGGGTGAAGGGCCTGGCGGAGATCTGGGTCCGGGTCGCCGACTTCGAGCCGGGTGACGGCGAGTTCTGGGCCTCGCTCGACATCCACGACAGCGACGGGGCCCATGTCGGCCGGCTGCACCGCCTCCACGCACGGCGGGTGGACCGGGCGGTGCTGCGCCGCCTGGCCGCGACCGGGGTGGACCGCTTCCAGTTCGACGTCGCATGGCGCCACGTCGACACCGAGAACGTCGAACTGGGCGGCTCCTGGGGCATGATGACCCCGGCCGGGGACGTGCCGTGGGCGCGGGAGGTCAGGACCCTCCTGGCTCGGGCCGGTATCCAGGTGATCAAGGTCCGGTCGCTGGAGGACGCCGAGGACCTGGACGGCCTGGTCTGCCTGTGGGACTCCGACGCGGAGGTGCCGTCCCAGGCCCACGCGTTCGCCGCCGGGGCACTGGAACAGCTCCAGGAAGCGGTCGGCACGGAGTTCCGCACCCCGCTGGTCTGGGTCACCCGCCACGCGGTTGGCACCGGCGCCGACGACAGGGTCTCCGGGCCGGGCGCCGCCCCGCTGTGGGGCCTGATGCGGACCGCCCGCAACGAGCACCCTGAACTGAGCCTGCGCCTGATCGACCTCGGCGAGGAGGAGGCGGACCGCAAGGACCTCCCCGCCGCGTTGATGCTGGAGGCCGAACCGGAGTGCGCGCTGCGCCACGGCGAGGTGCTGGTGCCGCAGCTGCTGCGGGTGGGCTCGGCCCAGGATCTGGAGATCCCGGCCGATGGCCGCTGGCAACTGGAGATCGCCGCCAAGGGCCGCCTGGACGAGCCGCTCACGGTCGAGTCCCTGCCGGAACGGGCCCTCGCACCCGGCGAGATCCGCGCCGAGGTGAGGGCCGCCGGGGTGAACTTCCTCGACGTGCTCAACGCCCTGGGCATGGTGGAGATCCCCGCGTTCGGCCTGGAGTTCGCCGGCGTGGTCACCGAGGTCGGCGGCAGCGTCGACCAGGTGAAGGTGGGCGACGCCGTGCTGGGCCTGGCCCGCGGCTCCTTCGCCTCCGAGGTCGTCACGGACGCGCGCCAGGTGGTGCGTATGCCGGAGCACCTCGGCTTCGAGGAGGCCGCCACCATCCCGATGACCTTCCTCACCGCCTGGTACGGCCTGCACGAACTGGGCGCCCTGCAACCGGGCGAGCGGGTGCTGATTCACGCCGCGGCCGGTGGCGTGGGCATGGCGGCGGTGCAACTGGCGCGGCTCCACGGCGCCGAGGTCTACGGCACCGCCAGCGAGCCCAAGTGGCCCGCGCTGCGGGAGCTCGGTCTGGACGATGCCCATCTCGCTTCCTCGCGCGACCTGGGCTTCGTGGAGCACTTCGGCAAGAGCGCTCCCGGCGGCGAGTCCGGCGGAACCTTCGACGTGGTGCTGAACTCCCTGGCCACCGAGTTCATCGACGCCGGCCTGGGCATGCTGGGCAGCGGCGGACGGTTCCTCGAGATGGGCAAGATCGATGTGCGCGAGCAAGCCGCCATCGACCAGAGCCACCCGGGCGTGAGGTACACCGTCTACAACCTGCCCGAGGCGGGGCCGGACCTCATCCAGCGGATGCTGGTCTCCATCGCCGAGCTGTTCACGCAGGGCAAGCTGGCGCCGCTGCCGCTGCGGGCCTTCCCCATGACCCACGCCTCCGACGGCCTGCGCTTCATCGCCCAGGCGCGGCACGTGGGCAAGGTGGTGCTGGTCCCGGCCACACAGCGGCAGTTCGTCCGGCCGGACGGCGCGGTGCTCGTCTCGGGTGGCGCCGGCGACCTCGGCCGGCGCGTGGCCAGGTGGCTGGCCGGTACCCACGGCGTACGCGACCTGGTGCTCGCCTCCCGCCGCGGGATGGAGACCCCCGGCGCGCAGTCCCTGGTGGACGAGCTCGCCGAGCTGGGCGCCACGGCCACCGTGGTGGCCTGCGACACGGCCGATCGCGACGACGTCGCCGCGATGATGGCCCTGTTCGGTGAGAAGCGCCCGCTGCGCGGCGTGGTCCACGCGGCAGGTGTGCTGGACGACGGCGCCCTGACGGCCCTGACGCCGGAGCGGTTCGACGCGGTCTTCCTGCCCAAGGTGGACGGCCTGTGGCATCTCCACGAGCTGACCCAGGACATGGAGCTGGACTTCTTCATGATGTTCTCCTCCATCGCGAGCGTCATGGGAGCACCCGGCCAGGGCAACTACGCCGCCGCCAACGCCTTCCTGGACGCGCTCGCCCACCTGCGCCGGGCCAAGGGCCTGCCGGCCACCTCGGTGGCCTTCGGCCCATGGGAGGGCGACGGCATGGCCGCCGGGCTCAGCGAGTTCGACCGGGCCCGCTTCGCCCAGCTCGGCCTGGACCGGCTGGCACCGGACGAGGGCCTGGAGCTCTTCGAGCTCGCCGTCGGGAGCGGCCGCGCGCTGACGATGGCCGCCGCGCTGGACCTGAACCGCGTGCAGCACTACTTCGAGAACCGCGGCGGCATACCGCCGCTGTTCCGCGCGCTGCTCAGCGGCAACACCGGCGGACGCTCCCGGGCCGGCGGCGGAACGGACCTGCGCAAGCTGCTGGGCGAGGCCGCGCCGGAGGAGTACCCGGCCGTGGTGCTGGGCGTGGTCCGCGAGGAGGTGGCGAAGACCCTGGGCTTCGCCTCGCCGGAGGCCGTGGACGTCGGTGTGTCGCTCCAGGACATCGGCATCGACTCGCTGACCGCGGTGCTGATGCGCAACCAGCTCGCGGACCTGACCGGACTCGCCCTGCCCGCGAAGATCGCCTTCGATCACCCCAACCTCATCTCGCTGGGCGACTTCCTGCTGGCGAAGCTGCTGGAGGCGGGGCTGGACGCGGCGCCCGGGACCGCCACGGGCACAGCGGCCGGCGAGGCGGCCGAGGTGGCCGATGCCGTGGACGTGTCCACGGCCCGGAAGGGCTGCCTGCACCCCGACCTCCGCTTCGGCAACGCCACCGCGGCGCCGGTACGCCCGGAGGCGGTCTTCGTCACCGGCGCCACCGGATTCGTCGGCGCCTACCTGCTGCACGAGCTGCTCGCGTCCGAGGTGGTCGCCTACTGCCTGGTGCGGGCGGACGACGCCCGCCGGGCCATGGAGCGCCTGGTCGCCACCCTCGACGGCTACGGCCTGTGGAAGGAGGAGTTCGCGCCGCTGCTGAACCCGGTGGTGGGCGACCTCGCCCAACCGCTGTTCGGCATGGACGAGGAGGGCTTCGACGAACTGGCCGACCAGGTGGACGCCATCTGCCACTCCGGTGCCCTGGTGGACTGGATGCGGCCGCTGGAGGACTACATCGGCCCCAACGTGGTCGGTACGCACGAGGCGCTGCGCCTGGCCTCGCGCGGCCGCGGCAAGGCGTTCCACTTCGTCTCCACCTTCGCCACGCTGCCCAAGTACCTGGGGTACGAGGTCACCGAGGACGACCGGGAGTACGGCTACCTGACCTCCAAGTGGCAGGCGGAGCAGATGGTGGCCGCCGCCCGCTGGCGCGGCGCGAAGGCGTCGACGTACCGGCTGCCGTTCGTGGGCGCCTCGACCCGCACCGGGCACTTCCGGCTCGACCGCGGTGACTTCCTGCACAACCTGATCACCGGCAGCCTCGAGATGGGGAGCTTCCCGTCGCTGGCGGCAGACCTCACGGCGGTGCTGCCGGTCGACTACCTGTGCCGGACGATCGCCGAGGCGATGACCAGTGACCTGGCGCGCATCGGCAGGGACTACGACTTCGTCAACTCCGGGGCCCCCTCCTTCGACCGCTTCTTCGAGATGGCCGGTGCCGCCGGCGGCGGGGAGGAGATCGTGCCCTTCGACGAATGGCGCCGGCGGGCGCTGGCGTTCGCCGCCGGGCATCCGGCAAGCCCCCTGGCCCGGATCGCCGCCCTGGTGGACGGCCTGACGGCGGAGGGCCTGGCGGACATGTTCGCCGCGCTCCCCGTGGGAGGCGACGTCTTCGGCGCGGAGGACTACCCGTCCCCGCCCATGGACGAGGACTTCGTCCGCACCTATGTGGACCGCATCAGCACTTCGGACCGAGCGGAGAACACGACCTCATGAGCGACGCGACCCAGGCGGCAGACGTGACGGTGGACGACGAAGCCACGGTCACCGGCACCTACCAGAAGACCGGCACCTTCCTGCACTCCACGGCGGCGGTGCACGCCGAGCAGTTGTCCCCGTTGCTGGACAAGTACCAGGTGGACAAGGGGGAGATGGAGTCCCGGCTGCCTCCGCACCGGGCGCTGAACCCGAGCTGCTTCCACCCCGAGGCGCACCCCACCGAGGTCGTCCGGATGAACCTGGACGACGACCTGGCGGACCACCTGGCACGCCAGCTGCGGTGCCAGGCGGTGATCCAGGAGAGCTTCGCCGCCGCCTCGATCGGCAGTTACTTCCCGGTCTCCACCATGTTCGAGAACTGCGTGCTGTTCGTTCCCTCGGCGAAGCGCTTCTACGACCTGAACCAGGACATCGTCCAGGAGCACTTCCCCGAGGTGGAGACCGCGGTGGTGAACGCCTTCATCGTGCCGGCCGAGAAGCGGCCGTACGGCACGCACGCGGCCAGCTCGATCGCCCTTCAGATCCCGTCGCTGGTGAAGAAGCAACTCGGCTTCCCCACCGAGTACCGCAGCTTCCACACCGCGCTGACCCCTACGCCGCTGAGCCGGCAGCCCTTCGTGATCTTCGAGGAGGCCGAGCTGGAGGCCCCGAACCTCCATTTCGTCTACGAGAAGATGCTGGAGTGCGGGCTGGAGGGCGAGGAGAAGGACGCTGTCGACAAGGCGCTCCACCTCTTCCTGGAAGGGAAGCTGTCCGAGATCGACCTGCCCTCGGTGCGGGACTTCCTCATGGCGATGTACTGGGCGAAGACGTACGCCGACAAGCCGTCTCCCGGCTACTACTGCGACAGCCGGGTGGGCGACGCGCTGGTCTTCGACAACTACCGGGCACACGCCGACAGCACCCTGCCCCGGACCACCAAGGACCGCCTCACCATCGACCTGCGCTGCTTCAACAAGGTGCACTACCCGAAGGGGATGACCAGCGGCCTGGACTTCATCGTCGATCCGGACGAGCGCGCCCACCAGACCAGGCGCAAGTGGGCGTCGATCGAGTTCCTCCTCGCCACGCTCGGCTACGAGAGCGTCGACGAGTTCCTGCGCCTGGTGTTCGGCGGGACCCGGAGCGCGGCGGACATCGATCCGTTCGGCCTGATGACCGACCTCCAGTTCGGCATCTACAACAAGTCCGAGTACCACCTGCTGGACCAGAACCTCGACGACCACTACGAGCGGGTCGAGGCCCTGTACGACCGCATCGTGAAGGAGGGGGAGTACGTCCTGCCGGAGCGAGCCAGGCAGTGCCTCGCGGCGCTGAGCGAGCAGCCCGGCAGCTGAGGTCCGGGGAGGACGCGGTCGAAGTGAGCCACCGACAGCGATGGAGGAATGCGCTGTGAGCCGAACCGAATCCGTGGACGACCTCGTGGAGCGCTTCTACACGGTCGTGAAGCTGCCGCACGATCCGTTCGCGAAGGCGTTCCTCAATCGGTGCCGTTCGCACACCGTCAAGGTGAACGGCCGCTTCTACAAGTACTTCCGGAGCGGCAGCGGCCCGACCGTCCTCCTCGTCCACGGCCTGAACACCAATCTGGGCAGCATGGTGGCCATCGCCGAGGAACTCCTCGCGCAGGGTTACCGGGTGGTGCTGTTCGACGTGCCCCCGCACGGGGAGGCCCTGGGCTCCACGGCTGATCCCACCGAGATCCGCGCCCTGCTGCGTGCCCTGTACGACCACCTCACCGGCCTGCACGCGGTGGTCTGCCACTCCATGGGCGGCCTGTGGGCCCTCACCGCGTGGCACGCCGGGCTGGCCGCCCGGACCGTGGTCTCGATCGCCTCCCCGCCCGCCAAGATGTTTCTGGTCGAGAGGTTCGCCGAGATGAACGCTCTCGACGACGACCGGGTCCGGGGGGTGGTCGGGGAGATCGAGAGAAGGTTCGGCAAGGCGGTGTGGGACGAGTATTCGGCGCTTGGGGCCGCCCGGGCAATCGACGTTCCCGGGCTGGTCATCCACGGCACGGCCGACGACTACGTGCCGCCTGTGCACGCCGGGGAACTGCACGCGAGCTGGCGGAACTCCACCGTGGAACTCGTCGAGGGCGCCGGCCACTTCGACATCGTGGAATCACCCGAGGTCCGGAAGATCATCTCCGCGCACCTGCGGAGTGTGGAAGAAACAAGGTAAGGGACGATCAATTGAGCACCGACATCACCGAAAAGCTGCGCCGGCTGGCCTTCACACCGATGCGGACGCAGCCTCCGAACGCCACCCGGCCGATTCTCGAACTGGCTGCCAAGGAGGTCGAGGTCGTCGACGGCGACAAGGTGGTCCACTACCTCTGGGGCGAGGGCGAGCGGCGGATTCTGCTGGTCCACGGCTGGGCCGGCAACGCCGGGCACCTGACCGTCCTGGCGGACGCGCTCGTCCGGGCGGGCTGCGAGGTGGTCGTCGCGGACCTCCCCGGCCACGGCGAGTCGGAGGGCGCGGAGTCCTCCGTCATCCACTTCGCCAAGGCGGTCGAGGCGGCCGACGAGCGGTTCGGCCCCTTCCACGCCGTCGTCGCCCACTCGCTGGGCGCCGCGGCCACGACCTACGCCATGTCGCGCGGGGTCACGCTGAAGCGGGCCGCGTTCGTCAACCCCATCAGCAGCTACACCAGTCTCTGGCGCCGCTCCGGCGAGGTGATGCAGGTATCGCCGGAGGCCATCGGGCTGGTCCGCTCGCGTTCGGAGGAGTGGCTCGGCATCTCCTTCGACGCCATCGAACCGGCTCTCGCGGCACGGGACTTCACCAGCCGGTTGCTCGTCGTCCACGACGAGAACGACCCGGAATCGCCCATCGCCGACAGCGAGGCGCTGGTGACGGCCTGGGGCCAGGCCGAGCTGATGCGGGTGCGGGACCTCGGCCACACCAAGGTGCTGCGCGACGACGCCGTGGTCCGCCGTGTCGTCGGCTTCCTGACGGCGGACGGTGCGACGGTCGACGGAGCGGCCGGCCGGTGACGCTCCCCTTGGCCGCGCACGCGACCGCCGTACTCGGCGCCTTCCTGGTCGTCGGATTCCTGGGGCGCCGGCTCGCCCGCCGGATCGGGCAGCCCGGCGTCGTCGGCGAGATAGCGTTCGGCATGCTGCTCGGGCCGGCGGTGCTCGGCCTGGCCTGGCCGAAGGCGCAGTCCGTCCTGTTACCGGACGGCGTGCTGGGGCCGCTGCGCGACCTCGGGCACGCCGGACTGGTGCTGTTCCTTGTGGGCGTCGCCCACGAACTGCGGCTGGACGCGTCCCGCCTGCGGGACAGGGCCATCGGCTGGACGGCGCTGGGCACCCTCGTGCCCTCCCTGGTGGCCGGCGCGGCGTTCGGCGGCTGGCTCGTCTGGTACGACCGGCCCTCCTTGCGGGGGACCGCGCCCACCCTGGCCTTCGTGCTGCTGCTGGCGACCACCATGGCGGTCTCGGCGGTGCCCGTGCTCGCCAGGATTCTCGCCGACCGCGGCCTGACCACCACCCGCGCCGGGCGGCTCTCGCTGACGTCGGCGGCCCTCGTCGACGCCGTCGCCTGGCTGCTGCTGGCCGTTGTGATCGGCATCGCCCAACCCGGCTCGGGCGGCGTCGCGACCGCAGCCACCGTGCTGGTGGCCGGAGCGCTCGCGGCCACTCTGGGCCGCCGCCTGCTGAAGACCCCTCAGGCCGAGCGCCTCTGCACCCGGTGGCCCTGGCCGGTGGCCGTCGTCCTGGGCGTCTGCGTGCTCCTGGCGGCGGACGTGGCCGAGGCCCGCGGGCTCACCGCGATCTTCGGCGCATTCGTGGTGGGGCTGATGATCCCGCCCGACTCGCCGCACTGGGACGCACCGGTCCGCTGGGTGTCCACGCTGGGCCTGTGGCTGGTGCCGGTCTTCTTCATCGCCACCGGGCTGACGATATGGACGGACTCGGGCGGCATCCTCTGGCCGGTGACGATCCTGGCGACGGTCCTGGCCGTGCTCTCCAAGATCGGCGGGGGTTACGCGGTCTCCCGCCTGGGCGGGGAGGGGCGCGTCGAGGCACTGCGCGTCGGCGTCATGCTCAACACCCGGGGGCTCACCGAGATCGTCCTGCTCCAGGCCGGGTACAGCGCCGGAGTGCTCACCTCCGGCCTGTATCTGGCGCTGCTGGTGATGGCGGTCGTCACCACCTCCATGACCGGCCCGCTCCTGTCGCTGATCGACCGCCACCAGGGAGCGGACGCGCCGCCGGCGCCCCACAAAGGCGGGCAGGCCGCGGCCACACCGGAGAAGAGACCCGGTCAGGTGCCCTTTTCGGAAGGCTCAACGAGCGTGACGCACCCGACGTGACGGGACATCGGAATCCAGGTCGAGAGCGACCCTGAAACAGAAAGCCTGAGGTCAGGAGTCCTTCGCGGCCGGCTTCAGGATCGCCACGCACTCCACATGGTGCGTCATCGGGAACAGATCGAACGCCCGCAGCGACACCGGTTCGTACCCCTCGCTGCGGAAGTACCCCAAGTCCCGGGCCAGGGCCGCCGGGTCGCACGCCACGTAGGCGATGCGGCGGGCGCCCAGGCCGGCCAGGTGGGCGACCGTCTGCTTGCCCGCGCCCGCGCGCGGGGGGTCCAGGACGATCAGGTCCGCTTCGGTGATGCGGGTGCGCGGGAGGATCTGGTCGACCTTGCCGTGTTCGATGCGGACGCGGTCCAGGTCCTCGAGGTTGTGGCGGGCGTCCTCGGCGGCGCGCTTGCCGGACTCGATGCCCAGCACCGCGCCGCGCTCGCCGACCCGTTCGGCCAGGGCGCCGGCGAACAGGCCGACGCCGCAGTACAGGTCGAGCGCCATCTCGCCCTTGCGCGGCATCAGGCCCTGCATCACCGCTTCGACCAGCAGGTCGGCGGCCTTCGGGTGGACCTGCCAGAAGCCGCCGGCGCCGACGCGCCAGGTGCGGTCGGCAGCGCGTTCGCGGACGAAGGGGCGCCCGTGCACGCGGTGCACGCCCTTGTCCTTCTCGTCCACCCGCATCACCGATACGGGCTTGTCCAGCTCGACGATGGGCAGCCGTCCGCCCGGCGCCGGGGTGAGAATCACCTGGCGGTCGTGCGAGCCGGTGGCCGCGATGGCTTCGACGCCCGCGATCTGCGGCCACTCCCGCTTCTCCACCCCCAGCTCGCTGACGCCGGGCGCCGCGATCATGCAGTGGTCGACCGGCTGCACCTCGTGCGAACGGTGCTTGCGCAGCCCCGCCCGGCCCTCGGCGTCCACCGCGTACTGCACCCGGGTCCGCCACTGGGGCACCGCGCCGCGGGCCACCTTGTCGCCGGGGGCCGGCTCGACCGTGCCGTCCCAGCCCGCCTCCTCGGGGGTGAGTCCGGCGAGCCGGCTCAACTGCTCGGTGATGACGGCGACCTTCAGCCGGCGCTGTGCGCCCGGGGCGGCGTGCTGCCAGTCGCAGCCGCCGCACCGGCCGGGGCCGGCGTACGGGCAGGGCGCCTCGACCCGGTCCGGGGACGCCTCCAGCACCTGCACCGCGTCGGCGCGCAGGAACCGCGAGTCCTCCTGCCCCTCGGTGACGCGGGCCACGACCCGCTCACCCGGCAGCGTGTGCCGGACGAAGAGGACCCGGCCCCCGGGCGTCCGGGCGATGCAGTGCCCGCCGTGGGCGACGGGGCCGACCTCGACCTCGTACTCCTCGCCGATCAGAGACTCGGTGGCTGGGTTCGTCACGGGGGAGGTGCTCCTGAGCTGGTGGGATGCGGGCCCCGGGAAGAGCCGGGACGGTTGGCTGTGGACCGCAGCCGTCCAGTCTACGGCCCCGCGGCCCGCCGCCCTCACCCGGTCGGGAATGCGGACCGGACCGAAACCCCTCGGTGCGATCCGCCTCGGCGCGATCTCCCTCGATCCGCAACCGGTCCACCCCGGTCCCGGACCCGGCCGGTCGCGCCCGGTCCCGGACAGCCCAGGAACTAAAAGATCACCCGCACCGGCCCGAGCTCACTTCCGCCCGGCCTTGTCCGTGTCCCGCTCGTTGGTGACCGGTCCGCGCCGTACCGAGCCCGGTGCATTCCACTCCGCGCGCTTGCGGGCCCGCAGCTTCGCCGCCTCCGAGGACTCCAGCTGGTACGGCACCGAGGTCACCATGACGCCCGGGGTGAAGAGCAGCCGCCCCTTGAGCCGCAACGCGCTCTGGTTGTGCAGCAGATGCTCGTACCAGTGGCCGACGACGTACTCCGGGATGAAGATGCTGACCGCGGTGCGCGGGCTCTCCCGGCGGAGCCGCTTGACGTAGTCGACGACCGGGCGGGTGATCTCCCGGTACGGGGAGTCGAGGACCTTCAGCGGGACGTCGATGCCGCGCCGCTCCCACTCCTCCCGCAGCGCCTTCGTCTCCTCGGGGTCGACGTTGATGGTGAGCGCCTCGAGCTTGTCCGAGCGCATCAGCTTGGCGTACGCGAGGGCGCGCAGGGTGGGCTTGTGCAGCTTGGAGACGAGCACCATGGAGTGCACCCGGGAGGGGCGGCCGGCGTCGTCGCCGGGCTCGTCCGGGGCGGCGATCTCCGCGGCGACCCGGTCGTAGTGGCGGCGGATCGCGGTCATCGTCACGTAGAAGATCACCATGCCGAGCAGGGCGACCCAGGCGCCGTGGGTGAACTTGGTGAGCAGCACGACGACCAGCACCAGGCCGGTGAAGAAGGCGCCGAAGGTGTTGATCGCGCGGGAGCGGATCATGTGGCGGCGCTTGGCCGGGTCGGTCTCGGTGACCAGGTGCCGGTTCCAGTGCCGCACCATGCCGGTCTGGCTCAGGGTGAAGGAGACGAACACCCCGACGATGTACAGCTGGATCAGCCGGGTCGAGTCGGCGCCGTAGAGCCAGACCAGCAGCACCGCGGCGCCGGCGAGCAGCACGATGCCGTTGGAGAAGGCGAGCCGGTCACCGCGGGTGTGCAGCTGTCGCGGCAGGTAGCGGTCCTGGGCGAGGATCGAGCCGAGCAGCGGGAAGCCGTTGTAGGCGGTGTTGGCGGCCAGGAACAGCACGAGCGCGGTGGCCGCGGCGAGCAGCACGAACATGAACGTGCCGTCGCCGAAGACGGCCGCGGCGACCTGCGAGATGACGGGGTTCTGGGTGTAGCCGGAGCCGACCGGGGTGCCGTTGCGCAGCAGGTCGGTGGCCGGGTGCTCGGCCATCTTCACGTCGGTGGCCATGGCCAGGCCGATGATGCCGCAGAACATGGTGACGGCCAGGGCGCCCATGAGCAGCAGCGTGGTGGCCGCGTTCTTGCTCTTCGGCTTGCGGAAGGCGGGCACGCCGTTGCTGATCGCCTCGACGCCGGTGAGGGCCGCACAGCCGGAGGAGAAGGCCCGCAGCAGCAGGAAGAGCAGGGCTACGCCGCCGATTCCGGCGTGCTCGGCCTTGATCTCGAAGTCGGCGGTGGGGGCGTTCATGTCGTCGCCGAGGACGAATCCGCGGAACGCGCCCCACGCGATCATCAGGAAGACGCCCGCCACGAAGACGTAGGTGGGGATGGCGAAGAGCTTTCCGGACTCCTTGACCCCGCGCAGGTTCATCAGCGTCAGCAGCACGATCATGCCGACGGCGCAGAGGGTCTTGTGCTCGACGAAGAACGGGATCGCGGAGCCGAGGTTCTCCACGCCGGAGGAGATGGACACCGCGACGGTGAGGACGTAGTCGACCAGCAGGGCGCTGGCGACGGTCAGCCCGGCGCGGGGGCCGAGGTTGGTGTTGGCGACCTCGTAGTCGCCGCCGCCGCTGGGGTAGGCGTGCACGTTCTGCCGGTACGAGGCGACGACCGTGAACATCAGCACGACGACCGCGACGGCGATCCAGGGACTGAAGCTGTACGCCGACACACCCGCAACGGAGAGTACGAGCAGCACCTCGCCCGGTGCATAGGCCACGGACGACAGCGGGTCGGACGCGAAGACCGGGAGCGCGATGCGCTTGGGAAGCAGGGTTTCCCCGAGCTTGTCGCTGCGCAGCGCCCGGCCGATCAGGATCCGTTTGGGTAGGTCGGTCAGTTTGGACACGCAGAGGATCGTAAGGGTTCGGTCTGACGCGTGCCCACCCGCGTCCCGGCGAACCACCACCCGGGTCCCGATGGACCACGGCACGCGTCCGGTGGGCGACGGTGCGCGTCCGGTGAGGGCGGGTCCGCGACCCGACGCGTCGCCCCCGGCGGCCGGTGAACGACCGCCTCGAACCGGTGAACGACCGCCTCCAATGGCCCGCGGGCGGACCCCCTGCCGTTTCGGTGGCCCCGCACCGCAAGTCCGGTGGCCCCGCACCGCAAGGGGACCCCGCGCCGCAAGCGGTACCGCACGCCACGGAGAGCCGCCCCCACCCACGAGGAGCGGCCCCGCGCCCCCGCCGCACCACCCGCGCCCCCATGGCTTCCGCCCCCTCCGGGCAACGGGCGCGGCATCGTTCGCCCCCGCCGGGCAACGGGCGCAGCATGGATGACATGGCGGACTCCCCTGCCGATCGCTCCGTCGATCGTTCCCACGGCCCCTCCGGACACGGACCCTCCGAACACGGCCGCTCCGGACACGGCCCCTCCGAACACGGCCGCTCCGGACACCGCCCCTCCGAGACGGACGGCCCGCCCTCCCCCGACGGGCCCCTGCGCTGCCTGGTGACCGGGGCGACGGGCTACATCGGCGGCCGGCTCGTGCCCGAGCTGCTGGAGGCGGGCCACACGGTCCGCTGCCTGGCCCGCTCGCCCGGCAAGCTGCGCGACCACCCCTGGTCGGGGCAGGCCGAGGTGGTGCGCGGCGATGTGATGGACGCCGAGTCCGTGCGGTCCGCCCTGGCGGATGTCGATGTCGCCTACTACCTGGTCCACGCGCTGGGGACGGGGCGCGGCTTCGAGCGGACCGACCGGGAGGCGGCCCGGATCTTCGGCGAACAGGCCCGGGCCGCGGGCGTCCGGCGGATCGTCTACCTCGGCGGACTCACCCCGGAAGGGGTCCCGGAGGAGGAGCTGTCCCCGCATCTGCGGTCCCGTGCCGAGGTGGGGCGGGTGCTGCTGGACTCCGGGGTGCCGACGGCGGTGCTCCGGGCCGCGGTGATCATCGGTTCCGGATCGGCCTCGTTCGAGATGCTGCGCTATCTGACCGAGCGGCTGCCGTTGATGGTCACGCCGAGCTGGGTGGACACCCGGATCCAGCCGATCGCCGTCCGGGACGTGCTGCGCTACCTGGTGGGCTGTGCGCGGCTGCCGCCGGAGGTGAACCGGACGTTCGACATCGGCGGGCCGGACCGGCTGACGTACCGGGAGATGATGCAGCGGTACGCCGCGGTCTCCGGGCTGCCGCGGCGGCTGATCCTGCCCGTTCCGGTGCTCACGCCCCGGCTGTCCGGGCTGTGGGTGGGGCTGGTGACGCCGGTACCGGGGTCGATCGCCCGGCCGCTGGCCGAGTCGCTGCGGCACGAGGTGCTCTGCACCGAGCACGACATCGCCCGCTGGGTGCCCGATCCGCCGGAGGGCCTGGCCGGGACCGGCCGGGCGCTGCGGCTGGCGCTGCAGCGCATCCGGGAGGCGGACGTCGCCACCCGCTGGTCCTCCGCCTCGGTGCCGGGGGCGCCGAGCGATCCGCTGCCCACCGACCCGGGCTGGGCGGGCGGCAGCCTCTACAGCGACCGGCGGGAACGGGCGGTGGCCGCGCCGCCGGAGGCCCTGTGGCGGGTGGTCGAGGGCATCGGCGGGGAGAACGGCTGGTACTCCTTCCCGCTCGCCTGGGCCGTCCGCGGCTGGCTGGACCGGCTGGTCGGCGGCGTGGGGCTGCGGCGCGGCCGGCGGGACGCGCAGCGGCTGCGGGTCGGCGACTCGCTGGACTTCTGGCGGGTGGAGGAGCTGGAGCCGGGCCGGCTGCTGCGGCTGCGGGCGGAGATGCGGCTGCCCGGCATGGCCTGGCTGGAGATGACGATCGACCGGGACGGTCCGGGCGGCAGCGTGCTCCGGCAGCGGGCCGTCTTCCACCCCCGCGGACTGGCCGGTCACGCGTACTGGTGGAGCGTGTCGCCGTTCCACGCCGTGGTGTTCGGCGGAATGGCCCGGAACATCGCGACGGCCGCGGAGAGCAACCGTGAGGGGCTCGGATCCGGTCATGACGGGTAGCGTTACCGGCGACGGTTTCAGACGAGCAGGTGGCCCCGATGTGGGCGCGGAAGGATGATGGACGATGTTTGCGCAGGTCACGGCGCTAGGGGAAGGTGCAAGGTAGAGACCTCATGCACATCGTGATCATGGGCTGCGGGCGGGTGGGTTCCGCCCTCGCGCAGACTCTTGAGCAGCAGGGCCACACCGTCGCGGTCGTGGACCAGGACCCCACCGCGTTCCGGCGCCTCGGCTCCGGGTTCGGCGGACGCCGGGTGACCGGGGTCGGCTTCGACCAGGACACCCTGCGGGAAGCGGGTATCGAGGAGGCCGGTGCGTTCGCCGCGGTGAGCAGCGGCGACAACTCCAACATCATCGCTGCCCGGGTGGCGCGCGAGATGTTCGGCGTCGAGAACGTCGCGGCCCGCATCTACGACCCGCGCCGGGCCGAGGTCTACCAGCGTCTGGGCATCCCGACGGTGGCCACGGTCCGCTGGACCGCGGACCAGATGCTGCGCCGGCTGCTGCCGTCCGGCTCGGAGCCGCTGTGGCGGGACCCCAGCGGAGCGGTGCAGCTCGCCGAGGTGCACGCCTCCCCGGCCTGGGTGGGCCACAAGGTGAGCAAGCTGCAGGAGGAGACCGGGGTCCGGGTCGCCTTCCTCACCCGGCTGGGTGAGGCCATGCTGCCGACCTCGCAGACGGTGCTGCAGGAGGGCGACCTCGTGCACGCCATGCTGCGCAGTGACGAGGTCGAGAAGGTCGAGGCGGCGTTCGCCGAGGGGCCCGAGGAGGAGCACCGATGAGGGTCGCCATTGCGGGCGCGGGCGCCGTGGGCCGCTCGATCGCCGGTGAGCTGCTGGAGAACGGGCACGAGGTGCTCCTGATCGACAAGGCGCCGACCGCCATCTCGGTGGAGCGGGTGCCGCAGGCCGAGTGGCTGCTCGCCGACGCCTGCGAGATCACCTCGCTGGACGAGGCAGCGCTGCAGCGCTGCAACGTGGTCATCGCGGCGACCGGCGACGACAAGGTGAACCTGGTCGTCTCGCTGCTCGCGAAGACGGAGTACGGGGTGCCGCGGGTGGTGGCCCGGGTCAACAACCCGAAGAACGAATGGCTGTTCAACGAGTCCTGGGGCGTCGACGTCGCGGTCTCCACGCCGCGCCTGATGTCGGCGCTGGTCGAGGAGGCGGTGAGCGTCGGCGACCTGGTCCGGCTGCTGCGGTTCAGCCACGGCGACGCCAACCTGGTGGAGCTGACGCTGCCGCCGGAGTCCGCGCTGGCCGGGACCCGGGTGGGCGACGTGGACTGGCCCGAGGACACCTCGCTGGTCACGATCATCCGCGGGAACCGGGTGCTCACGCCGAACCCCGAGGATGCCCTGGAGGCCGGTGACGAGCTGCTGTTCGTCGCGGCGCAGGCCCGTGAGGAACAGCTGGAGGACCTGCTCTCGGCACGGCGGCAGCCGGCCGACGGCTGAGGCGGCCGGCCGGGGCCCGAGGCCCGGCGTCCCCGGGCCTCGGGGGCCGGCGACACCGGCGGACCGGTACGGCAGCGGCCCGGTACGACAGCGGCGGGGCCCGGAACACCTCAGTGCGAAGGTGTTCCGGGCCCCGCCGTCCGTTCGTCCGGCAGCCGGGGATCAGTCCGCCGCGGCGGCCCGGGCCCGCTCCTTCTCCGCGGCCTCCTCGGCCTCCATCTCGGCGAACACGTCGATCGGCGGCGGCGCCTTGGCCAGGAGGATCCAGGTGAGGTAGACCGCCAGCAGGAACGGCGGGATACCGAGGGCGACCTTGACCCAGCCGAGCTGGGTGGCGTCCCCCCACCAGTAGAGCGGGAAGAGGATCGCCGACTTGGCGAGCAGGATCAGGCCCCAGGCGTAGCTGGCCTTGGTGTAGGCCCGCTTACGGCCCGGGTTGCGTTTGCGCCAGGAGAGGTTCTCCTTGAACACCGGTCCGAGGATCAGCCCCAGCAGCGGGTAGCCGATCATCGCGGTGACCAGGTAGGCCACCGCGAGGCCCAGGGTGTAGAGCATGCCCGGCAGGTAGAAGTTCTTGGCGTCGCCCGACATCATCGCGAAGACGGCGCCGAAGGCGACCCCGAAGACCCCGCTGAAGGCGTGCTTGAGGGTGTCCCGCCGGGCCAGCCGCGCGATGCCGAGCAGCAGCGAGAGCCCGAGCGCGGCAATGGCCGAGATGTGGATGTCCCGGTTGACGGTGTAGATCGCCACGAACACCAGGCCCGGCACGGTGGTCTCCACCATGCCGCGTACCCCGCCGAACGCCTCGAAAAGGGCCGCCTCGGTGACGGCCTTGGACTCGGGGTCCTGATCGGTCTGCTTGTCCGGAGTGGTCACCGGCTACTCCTGTCCGAGCGGTCGGAGTTCGTACTTCGGATTGAACAGCACCCGGCGGCCGTGGCTCATCGAGACCCGGCCCGAGGCGATGAGCTTGCGCCCCGGCTCTATGCCGACGATGGACCGGCGGCCGAGCCAGACGACGTCGAGAGCGTCGGAGCCGTCGAAGAGCTCGGCCTCCAAGGCGGGCACACCGGCCCGGGGGCGCAGGGTGACGGTCCGCAGCGTCCCGGCGACCTTCACGATCTGCCGGTCGTCGCAGTCGGAGATCCGGGTGCAGCCCTCGGCGCGGGCGTCCTGCCGCAGCTCGTCGGCGTGCAGCTCCTCCTGGGTGGAGGACAGCCGGTCGAGCATCCGGCGGAATCGGCCGGGTGGCCTCTCGGATCGGGGAACAGCACTCATACGGGAAGCGTACCGGGGCCGGGGCCCGCGGATCACTGCTCGAAGCGGTATCCCATGCCGGGTTCGGTGACGAAGTGCTTCGGATGTGAGGGGTCGGCCTCCAGTTTGCGGCGCAGCTGTGCCATGTAGACCCGGAGGTAGTTGGTCTCGGTGCCGTACGCGGGTCCCCAGACCTCCTGGAGGAGCTGCTTCTGGCCGACGAGCCGGCCGGGCTGCCGGACCAGCGCCTCCAGCAGGTGCCACTCGGTGGGCGTCAGCCGGACGTCCCGGCCGTCCCGGCGGACCCGCTTGGCGGCCAGGTCGACGGTGAAGGTGTCCGTCTCGACCAGGGCGGTGTCCGCGGCGGGCCCGGTGGGCTCGGCGCGGCGCACCGCGGCCCGCAGCCGGGCCAGCAGCTCGTCCATGCCGAAGGGCTTGGTGACGTAGTCGTCGGCCCCGGCGTCCAGGGCCGCCACCTTCTCGTCGGAGGTCTGCCGCGCGGAGAGCACCAGCACCGGTACCCGGGTCCAGCCGCGCAGGCCCCGGAGCACCTCGATGCCGTCGATGTCGGGCAGGCCGAGGTCGAGGACGACCACGTCGGGCCGGCGGGAGGCGGCGAGCCGGAGCGCGGTCGCCCCGTCCGGCGCCGCGTCCACCTCGTACGCGCGGGCCCGGAGGTTGATCACGAGCGCGCGGACGATCTGCGGGTCGTCCTCGACCACGAGCACCCGCCGCGGGGCGCGGGGCGGCCCGTCGTGCGTCGCGGTGGTCGGGTCGCCCCCGTGCTGTGCCATGGCCGTCGCCTCTCTCATGCGGACCGTCCCCGGACGGTCCCGTCTCCCGGGCTGCCGCCCCTCCTGCGCCGGTGTTCCGGGTCCGGACACCCGCCAGGCCTCCCGCACCGTCACAGGGTGCCCCCGGCCGGCAGATCCGCGGGGTCCACCCGGACCATGGACAGGCCCTCGGGGGTGTCGGGGACGACGCTGCCCTCCGGCACCCCGCCGACAGCCATGGGCACGACCTCGTCGAGATCGGCCTCGCGGATCAGCGGGCTGACGGTGCCGGTCTGCAGGCGGGACATGTCGAGGAGGTTACCGACGGTGGCGGGCATGGCGTACGTCTTCCCGACGCCCGGCGCCGCGCCGAGATGGATCCTGAGCTTGGCGCGTCCCATGGCTCCACTGTCTGCGTCGGCGACGATCGGTCCGTGCTCTCGACTGTAGAGCGGCAGCGGGGGACGAATCGGACCGGATGCCACGATGGCACCCGGTATTGACGCAACCCTGACGCGGGCCGCCCGGCACCCCGACCAGCCCCGATCCGCTCCCCAAGATCAGTAGTACCGGAGGCCGCCGGCTGCAAGGATGATCGCCATGACAGAGGTACGGACGGCGCACAGCGCCGACCTGGACGCGGACGCACGCAAGGCGATACGGATGCTGCTGGATGCCGCGTTCGAGGGCGATTTCGCCGATACGGACTGGGACCACGCGCTGGGCGGCGTGCACGTCCTGGTGCGGGAGGACGGCGAGCTGATCGCGCACGGCGCCGTGGTGCAGCGGCGGCTGCTGCACGCGGGCCGGGCCCTGCGCACCGGTTACGTGGAAGGCGTCGCGGTCCGTGCCGACCAGCGCGGGCAGGGCCACGGCGCGCGGGTGATGGCGGAGCTGGAGCGGGTGATCCGCGGCGGGTACGTCCTGGGCGCGCTGTCCGCCGCGGACGACGCCGCCGGGTTCTACGCGGCCCGCGGCTGGCAGGCCTGGCAGGGCCGGACCTGTGTGCTGTCGCCGTCCGGCATGGAGCGCACCCCGGAGGACGACGGCAGCACCTATGTGCTCCCGGTGGGACCGGCCCCCGACCTCACCGGGGTGCTGGTGTGCGACTGGCGGGACGGCGACGTCTGGTAGCCCGCGTCACGCAGCGGCCCGGCGGGCCGGGCGGGCGCCGCCCGGTCCCCGCTCACCGGCCCCGGAGCGGCATGGCGGCCGCCCAGTGCCCAGTGCTCAGCACTCAGCGCTCAGCGCTCAGCGCTCAGTGCTCAGCGCTCAGTGCTCAGTGCGGAATGGTGTCGATCAGCTCCCGGGCCCCCTGCCGCAGCAGCGCCACGGCCACCGAGGTGCCCAGCGTGGCGGGGTCGAGCGGACCGGCCCACTCGTGCGCGTCCAGCACGGTCTTGCCGTCCGGGGAGAACGCCCGGGCGCGCAGGGAGAGCCGCCCGTCCCGCTCGGCCCGCGCGTACCCGGCGATCGGCGAGTTGCAGTGGCCCTGGAGGACGTGGAGGAACATCCGCTCCGCGGTGGTCTCGCGCCAGGTGCCGTGGTGCCCGAGCCCGGAGACCGCGTCGATGGTCGTGGTGTCCTCCTCCCGGCACTGCAGCCCGAGGACCCCGGCGCCGATCGGCGGGCACATCGCCTCGACCGACAGGGTCTCGGTGATCCGGGAGGTCAGCCCGATCCGCTCCAGCCCGGAGACGGCGAGCAGCAGCGCGTCGGCCTCGCCCGCCTCCATCTTCTCCAGCCGCCGGTTGGCGTTGCCGCGCATCGGCACGCACTCCAGGTGCGGGTGGGAGATGGCGAGCTGGGCGACCCGGCGCACCGACGAGGTACCGATCCGGGTCCCCGCCGGAAGCTGATCCAGCGTCAGTCCGCCGGGGTGCACCAGCGCGTCGCGGATGTCGTCGCGCTCGAGGTAGGCCGCGAAGACCGTTCCGGCCGGCAGCGGCCGGTCCGCGGGCACGTCCTTCATGCAGTGCACCGCGAGGTCCGCCTCACCGGCGAGCAGCGCGGCGTCGACCTCCTTGGTGAAGGCCCCCTTGCCGCCGAGCTTCGACAGATCGCCCATCCACCGGTCCCCGGAGGTGGTGACGGGGACGACCTCGGTGCGCATACCGGGGTGCAGCAGGGCCAGTTCGGCGCGGACGCGCTCCACCTGGGCCAGGGCCATCGGTGAGGAACGCGAGACGATACGGATCAGTTCGGCGGACGGCATGCGGACACGATAGAGCGTCAGCTCGGCTCTCCCGGCACCGGCCGGGGGGTCCGGGGCGGGTACGCGTCCCCGGCGGCCCCGGCACGGGAACCGCGGCCGGCCCGCCCGGGGCCCGGCCGGCTCCGTGGTTCCGCCCGCGGTCGGCCGGTACGGCTCCGGCGGGGACGAACGGCAGAGGCGAACGGCGGGGCGGCCGGGGAGCGGTCGTCCGGACCGGACGGAGCGTTACCCGACCGGGTGATCCCGGAACCGGTCCGGCACCTGGTAAGCGTGCCGTCCGGCAGGTCACCGGCGGCGCCCGTCACCGAGCGGGACGGCGGGGTCCGGCGGCCGGCCCGGCGATCCCCGACGCAGGACGGAGCAGGGGCGCCCGCACCGGCACGCAGCCCTCCCGCGCACTCCGGGGCGCCCGCCGACCGTCGGCAGCCGGCGCGACGAGCGAGGACGCGACGGGCGGGGACACAGGCCGCACACGCAGACGGGCCGGCCCCGGGGACTCCCGGAACCGGCCCGCACACGTGGGAATGCCGTGTCAGCGCACCTCGGTGATCTCGGGGCCGCGGGTGAGCCGGTCGACGCCGCCCGCGAACCGCGAGCTCTCGTCGGCCTGCTCCTGCTGCACGCCCTCGGGCACCATCTGCGCGTCGTTCGGCAGCTTGAGCACGATCGGGTCGCGGGGCGCCATCGGCGCGTCACCGCGCACCACGACGGAGTCCTTGAAGACCTGCTCCAGCAGACCGGCCGCCTCCGGCTGCACCGCGCCCTGGCCGGAGATCACACCGCGCAGGAACCAGCGCGGTCCGTCGACCCCGATGAAGCGCACCATCTGCACGCCGTTGGCGCCGTCCGGCAGCTGGACCGGGACCTGGGCGCGCAGCTCCCAGCCGAGCGGGCCCTCGACCTCGTCGACCACACCGCCCTGCTGGGTGATGCCGGTGGCGATCTCCTCGCGCACCTCGCCCCAGATGCCTTCCTTCTTGGGTGCGGCGAACGCCTGCAGCTGCACCGCGCTGTCGCGCACCACCACGGTCGCGGCGACGATCGCGTCACCGGCGACCTCGACCCGCAGCTCCATGCCCTCGACCCCGGGCACCAGGATGCCGCCGAGATCCACTCGCCCCTCGGCGGGGTCCCGCACCTCCGAGATGTCCCAGGGGCCGTCCGGGCGCGGTGCCGGCGGCAGGCTCACCCGGCGCTGCCCGGTGTCCTCCGCGGCGTCGTCCGGCTCGAACTCGTCCGAGCCCACGCCGTCGGCCGGGCCGCCGGCTGTGCCCGCAGCATTCCTGGCGTCTGCGCTTTCCTTGCGACGACGTCCGAACACGTCACTGTCCTTCCCGGTCGGTTACGACCGCTGCGAAATCATGTCCCCCGACAGGGCCGCCCACCGCGGCGTGGCCGCCGGTGGAGCCGAAGCCCCCTCCGGCCCGCGCGGAGCCGGGAAGTTCCGCGACCTCATGGAAGCGCACCTTCTCGACCTGCTGGACAACCAGTTGGGCGATGCGGTCGAAACGCTCGAACCGCACGCTCTCGCGCGGGTCCAGATTGACCACGATCACCTTGATCTCTCCACGGTACCCGGCATCGACCGTCCCGGGCGCATTCACCAGGGCGACGCCGCAGCGGGCGGCCAGGCCGGAACGCGGATGGACGAAGGCGGCGTACCCGTCCGGGAGGGCGATCGACACCCCGGTCGGCAGGACGGCCCGCTCACCGGGGGCCAGCTCGGCCGCCTCGGTGGTGACGAGGTCGGCGCCGGCGTCCCCGGGGTGGCCGTACGCGGGGAGCGGGACCTCGGCGTCCAGGCGCCGGATCAGGACATCGACAGGGAGACGGCTCACGGATTCACCTCGAACGCACGTGCGACCTTGGTCTGGTCGGGATCCTCGAGCGCGGCCTTGATCTCGGCGGGCCGGCCGTGCTCGATGAAGTGGTCCACCTTCACCTCGATGAAGAGGGCGTCGGCCCGCACCGCGACGGGCCCCTCGGGGCCGCCGATCCGGCCGACCGCCGACGAGTAGATCTTCCGGCCCGCCACCGCGGTGACGTGCGCGTCGAGGTGGAGCACCGTGTCCACCGGCACCGGCCGGACGAAGTCGGTCTCCAGCCGCCCGGTCACCGCGATCACCCGCAGCAGCCAGTTCAGCGAGCCCAGGGTCTCGTCCAGGGCCGTCGCCAGCACGCCGCCGTGCGCCAGCCCCGGGGCGCCCTGATGGGCGGGCTTCACCGTGAACTCGGCGGTGACGCTCACCCCCTGCCCGGCACGCGCCGCCAGGTGCAGGCCGTGCGGCTGGCTCCCGCCGCAGCCGAAACACTGGTCGTAGTGGGCTCCGAGGAGCTCTCCGGGGGCGGGGGCGTCGGGGTGCCGTACCGGCGGTTGGGCGTCGGCCGGCGGCCGCAGCGATGCAGTTGGTCCACTCACGAGTGCTGACCCTACCCGCGCGCGCCTGCGGACAGCGGTGCCGTGCCAAGCTTGTGCCCATGCAGTCCTTCGACGAACGCCTCACCGCCCCCCGATCGTGGTGGCTCGTCGCCACGCTGGCGGGGGTCTCGATGGGGCTCATCCTGCTCCCCTTCGGCGTCCTGCCGATGCTGGGCGGCGTGCTCGGCGGTACGGCGCTCGCCATGGTCGCGGTGAGCTCGTACGGCTCGGCCCGGATCCGGGTCGTGGCGGGCTCACTGGTCGCCGGGGACGCCCGCATTCCGGTCGAGGCCCTGGGAGCCGCCGAGGTGCTGAACGCCGACGAGGCGGTCGCCTGGCGCAGCTACAAGGCCGATCCGCGGGCCTTCATGCTGCTCCGCAGCTACATTCCCACCGCGCTGCGGGTGGAGATCACGGATCCGGCGGACCCCACGCCGTACGTCTACCTGTCGACCCGGGACCCGGAGGGGCTCGCCGCGGCGCTCTCGGCCGTCCGCGCCTGACGCCCGCGCTCCGGCGGGCCGGATGCCCGGGCCGGCGCACTGTGCCGGGCACGCCCGAGGGGAATCCCCGAGCTTCTGCGGCCCGGGCATCGAGCTCCGACGCCTCAGGCGTCCCCGTCCGGCCGCCGCGGGGCGCCCGGTTCCTGGTCGGGGTGCGGGTGCTGGAGTGCCTTGGGGCTGCCGAGCTCGTCGACCCCCTCGGCCTCCCAGGAGGGGCCCGGTGCGGGCAGCCGGCTCCAGGGCACCTGCCGGGTGCGGAGGTCCTTGCGGATCTTCTCGGCGAGCCGCTTGGTGCTGCGCCGGTTCATCATCGCGCCGACCGTGGCCCCGACCATGAACGGAATCAGGTTGGGCATGTTGCGCACGGTGCGCTTGAGGATCTGCTGCCGCAGCTCCCGCCGCATCTGACCGCCGAGGGCGGCGTTGAGGCTCGACGGCTTGGACACGTCGACGCCGCGCTCCTCGGCCCAGGCGGTGAGGTAGGCGGTGGCCCGCTGGGTGCGGCTTCCGGGGACCGGCAGGCCGTACACCTCGTGCAGCTCGGCGATGAGTTTGATCTCCACCGAGGCGACGCCGACCACCTCGGTCGCGAGCTCGGCCGGCATGGCGGGCGGCACCGGCAGCATCGCGGCCGCGCCCACGCCGGCACCGACGGCCGCCGAGCCGCGGGTGGCGGACGTCACCAGCCGGTCGGCGATCTGCTCCGGGCCCATTCCCGGGTACTGGCGGCGGAGCGTGGCCAGATCGCGGACGGGGATCCGTGGCGCGATCTCGATGATCCGGTCGGCGACCGCCGAGAGGCCCATACGGACCCCGCGACCGCCCAGCCGCACACCGCGGCCCGCCGCTGCTGCGAGCGAGGCCACCCGGCCTCGCTCGTCGCGTGCGTCCGCGGGCCCGTCGGGGCCCGTCCGGGGCGGGGTGGAGCCTGTCACGGCCCGTCCCGGTCTCAGGCCGCGCAGTCGCGGCAGATCGGCTGGCCGTTCTTCTCGGCGGCCAGCTGGCTCCGGTGGTGCACGAGGAAGCAGCTCATGCAGGTGAACTCGTCGGCCTGGCGGGGCAGGACCCGCACGGACAGCTCCTCGTTGGAGAGGTCCGCGCCCGGCAGCTCGAGGCCCTCGGCCTGCTCGAACTCGTCGACGTCGACGCTGGACGTCGACTTGTCGTTCCGCCGGGCCTTCAGCTCCTCGATGCTGTCCTCGTTGAGTTCGTCATCGGTCTTGCGTGGAGTGTCGTAGTCCGTTGCCATGTCGCTCTCCCCCTCTGGGTGTCTGCGGTGTCTCAGCGCACGTAACGCGTGAGAGGCCGGACTTGTGCCCGACCCGAGGCGGAGATTTTGCCTCACATCAAGGTCTGTTACTCAATCGACACCCAACCGCACCCCTGAAGAGGTGATCGGGTTGGATGGCGATCGGGACCGTACACGGTCCGAATGTCGCACTCACGGGCGCCACCCCGTGTACTTCCCGTGATCAGGGGCCCGGGAAACCAGGATTTTCCCGGCTTTCCGGCGACCTTTGCGACCACGGAGCGTAGATGGCCCGAAATTCGCGCATGTGATCGATCACACACGAATCCACCAGCGGCGGGACCCCGGAATTCCGCTCACAGCGAACGGAATGCCGCGCCTCAGACCGGCAGCGTGACACGCATCACCAGGCCCCCTCCCTCGCGGGGCTCCGCCGTGATCCGGCCACCGTGCGCCCGGGCCACCGACCGGACGATCGACAGTCCGAGCCCGACGCCCTTGTCGCTCCCGGTCCGCTCGGTCCGCAGCCTGCGGAACGGCTCGAAGATGCTGTCCACCTCGTAGGCCGGGACCACCGGACCGGTGTTGGAGACGGTCAGCACCGCCTGCCCCGGCAGGGCCTCGGTGGTCACCTCGATCCAGCCGTCCGCCGTGTTGTACCGCGCGGCATTCTGCACCAGGTTCAGCGCGATCCGCTCCAGCAGGACGCCGTTGCCCTGGACGATCACCGGCGCCCGCTCGCCGCGCAGCAGGAGCCCCTTGGCCTCGGCCTCGGCGCGGATCTGCTCGATGGCCCGCAGGGCGACCTCGGCGAGGTCCACGGGCTTGCGGTCGACGAGCTCGTTCTCGCTGCGCGCGAGCAGCAGGAGCCCCTCCACCAGCTGCTCGCTGCGCTCGTTGGTGGCCAGCAGCGTCTTGCCCAGCTGGGTCAGCTCCGGGGGCGCCTCCGGGTCGGAGAGCTGCACCTCCAGCAGGGTGCGGTTGATCGCCAGCGGGGTGCGCAGCTCGTGCGAGGCGTTGGCCACGAACCGTCGCTGGGCGTCGAAGGCACGGGCGAGCCGGTCCAGCATCTCGTCGAAGGTGTCGGCCAGCTCCTTCAACTCGTCGTCCGGACCCTCCAGTTCGATCCGGCGGGAGAGCTCGGAGCCGACGACCAGCTGGGCGGTGCGGGTGATCCGGCCCAGCGGCGAGAGGACCCGGCCGGCCATGGCGTAGCCGAAGGCGAAGGCGAGGACGCTCAGCCCCAGCAGGGCGAGCAGCGAGCGGGACAGCAGGTCGTCGAGCGCCGCGTGCCGCTGCTGGTCCATGCAGGCGTCGAGGACGACATTGGCCTCGCTCGCCGACATCCCCGCCCGGAGACCGGGACAGGCATTGCTGGTCAGCGCCACCTTGCTCTCCGGGAGGAGCTTGAACAGCGGCTCGGTGCCCACGTTCAGCGCCTGCGCGGCCAGCAGATAGATGATCGAGAGCAGCAGGATGCCCGCGATCAGGAACATGCCGCCGTAGAGCAGGGTGAGCCGTATCCGGATGGTCGGGCGCAGCCAGGGGAAGGGGCGGGGCGGCTGGTGCGGGGGGTCCCAGGTGGGCCGCGGCGGGGCGGCCGGGGGCGCGGGTGTCTGTGCCATCGGTCAGATCCGGTATCCGGAGCCGGGCACCGTGACGATCACCGCGGGCTCGCCGAGCTTGCGGCGGAGCGTCATCACGGTGACCCGGACGACGTTGGTGAACGGGTCGGTGTTCTCGTCCCAGGCCTTCTCCAGGAGCTGCTCGGCCGACACCACGGTTCCCTCGCTGCGCATGAGCACCTCGAGCACCGCGAACTCCTTGGGTGCCAGCTGCACCTCCTTGCCGTCGCGGAACACCTCGCGCCGGTTGGGGTCCAGCTTGATCCCGGCGCGTTCCAGGACCGGGGGCAGCGCGACGGTCGTGCGGCGGCCCAGGGCCCGCACCCGGGCGATGAGCTCGCTGAACGCGAAGGGCTTGGGGAGGTAGTCGTCCGCGCCGATCTCCAGGCCCTCCACGCGGTCGCTGACGTCGCCGGAGGCGGTCAGCATCAGCACCCGGGTGGGCAGCCCGAGCTCGACGACCTTGCGGCACACGTCGTCGCCGTGGACCTGCGGCAGGTCGCGGTCGAGGACCAGGACGTCGTAGTCGTTGACCTCGATCCGCTCCAGCGCGGCGGCCCCGTCGTACACGACGTCGACGGCCATGGCCTCCCGGCGCAGTCCGGTGGCCACCGCATCGGCGAGCAGTTGCTCGTCCTCGACGACGAGTACACGCACGGTGCAATTCCTTCCCTACGGGCCTGTGGGCAGGCCTGATGTCCTCGGATGAGCTCCTCCATCCTGCCCCGAAGTCTCGTAAACCGGCTGTAAGAGGTCCTTGCGCGACGAGCGCCCCATGAGGTCGCGCGGGTCCTGAGGGTCCGGACCGCGGCCGGGGGCACAAAGCCCGGACGAGCACGGCGGGAAGGGAAAATTCAGGAATCTCGGGGTGTTGAGGTTTCTCCGCGCCGAGGGAAGGGGAGGACGATTGCACACCCGAGATCACGCCGTGTCGAGCGGTACGCCGCGGTCTGCTGTCCCCGCAGGACCCACGATGTGTGATCACCCGCCGTCGGCACACCCCCGTGCCATCGACCCACGACGAGGGGGCGCAATGGACGCGTTCACCGCAGGAATTCTGCAGCGTATACGAACCACCGAGTCCGATCTGACGCGCGCTCGCGAATCGGGCGACGACTTCCTCGCCGAGGTGGAGCAGTCCGAGCTGGACGATCTGCACCGCCTGGCCGCCGATCATGGTGTGGAGATCAACGCTCTCAGCGCCTGACACCGAACCGTCTCTATGCGGCAGGGCCCCGGAACCGCTCCTTGGGTTCCGGGGCCCTGCCGTGTGCTCGTGCCCTGCCGTGTGCTCGTGCCCTGCCGTGTGCTCGTGCGCTGCCGCGTGCTGCGGCTCTGCCGCGTGCTGTGGCTCTGCCCTGTGCTGAGCGCCCTGCCGTGTACTGCGGGCCCGCGCAAAGGCAGCCGCACGACCCCGGGACGGCGCCGTGCGGCCCGTTCAGCGGCCCCGGCCGCCCCCGTCAGTCGTGCCAGGCGCCGAGCTCCTCCAGCAGCGCCTGCAGGGGCTCGAAGACCCCGGGAGCGGCGGCGACCGCGAGTTCCCCGGTCAGCTTCTCCCCGGGGCGTCCGCCGGTGAGCGCGCCCGCCTCCCGGGCGATCAGCTCGCCCGCCGCGTAGTCCCACGGGTTGATCCCGCGCTCGTAGTAGCCGTTGAGGCGGCCGGCGGCCACATCGCAGAGGTCGATCGCGGCGGCGCCGCCGCGGCGGATGTCCCGGACCCGGGTGAGCAGGCGGTGCACCACCTCCGCCTGGCCCGCCTTGCGCTCCGTGCGGTAGCCGAAGCCGGTGGCGATCAGGGCCTCCGCCAGCCGGGGTGCGGTGCGGCACTCCAGGGGCCGGTCGCCTAGGTACGCGCCGCCGCCACGGACCGCCCGGAACGTTTCGCCACGCATCGGGACCGCCACCACGCCGACGGCCGTCTCGCCGTCGATCTCCGCGGCGATGCTCACCGCCCACGAGGGCAGCCCGTACAGGTAGTTGACCGTGCCGTCGATGGGGTCGATCACCCAGCGGACGCCGCTGGTGCCCTCGGTGCTGGATCCCTCCTCGCCCAGGAAGCCGTCGTCCGGCCGGGCCTCCGCCAGGAAGCCGGTGATCAGCTTCTCGGAGGCGATGTCCATCTCGGTGACCACGTCGATCGCGCTGGACTTGGTGGCGGCGACACCGAGGTCCTCGGGGCGGCCGTCGCGGAGCAGCGTGCCCGCGCGCCGGGCGGCCTCCAGGGCGAGTGCGAGAAGTTCGTCCGTGAGCTGGTGGTTCACCGGGCCCCCTGCAGTGGCTGGTACGGGCTGTCCGCGCCGGCGGCGGCCGGGCGGGGGGTGCGGCCGGGGCAGCAGCCCACGGGGCACAGATCGTGGCTCGGTCCGAGGGCGCCCAGCGCGCAGCGCTCCACCGAGCGCCCCTGCTCCGTCGCCGCGCGCTCCAGGACCAGTTCGCGGACCGCCTCGACGAACCGCGGGTCGGCCCCCACGGTTCCGGCGCGGGAGACCGGCAGCCCCAGTTCGGCGGCCTTCGCCGTCGCCTCGGTGTCGAGGTCGTACTTCACCTCCATGTGGTCGGAGACGAAGCCGATCGGGACCATCACCGCCGCCGGCGCCCCCGCGCCGTGCAGCTCCTCCAGGTGGTCGCAGATGTCCGGTTCCAGCCAGGGGGTGTGCGGGGCACCGCTGCGCGACTGGTAGACGAGCCGCCACGGGTGCTCGGTGCCCGTCTCCCGGGCCACCTCCCCCGCGATCTGACGGGCCACGTCCAGGTGCTGGGCGACGTACGCCCCGCCCTCGCCGTGCCCGGACGCCGGGCCCGAGGTGTCCGCGGCGGAGGTCGGGATGGAATGCGTGGTGAAGGCGAGGTGGGCCCCCGCGCGCACCTCCTCCGGCAGTTCGGCGAGGGCGGCGAGGGTCCGGTCCACCATGGGCCGGACGAAGCCGGGGTGGTTGAAGTACACCCGCAGTTTGTCCACCTGCGGCAGCGGCAGGCCCTCGGCCTCCAGCGCGGCCAGCGCGTCGGCCAGGTTCTCCCGGTACTGCCGGCAGCCGGAGTACGAGGCGTACGCGCTGGTGGCGAGGACGAGGATGCGGCGCCGGCCCTCGGTCACCATCTCCCGCAGGGTGTCCGTCAGATAGGGCGCCCAGTTGCGGTTGCCCCAGTGGACGGGCAGGCCGAGCCCGTGCTCCGCGAAGTCCTTGCGCAGGGCGTCCAGCAGCTCCCGGTTCTGCGCGTTGATCGGGCTGACCCCGCCGAAGAGGAAGTAGTGCCGGCCCACCTCCTTCAGCCGCTCGCGGGGGATGCCGCGGCCGCGGGTGACGTTCTCCAGAAACGGCACGACGTCGTCCGGCCCCTCCGGGCCGCCGAAGGACAGGAGCAGCAGGGCGTCATAGGGGGCATGGGCCGGATGTGCGGGCATGCTCCCGATCCTGCCACCCGGCGGCGGCGGCCGGAAAACGGGCGGCGGCCGGGGCCGTCCGCCCGTAATCTGTTCGGGCCCCCGACATTCCTTACCGCGGAGTGACCCCTTGCCCAGCCCCTACCGCGCGATCTTCGCCGCACCCGGTGCGAAGGGGTTCTCGGCCGCCGGGTTCCTGGGGCGGATGCCGATGTCGATGATGGGCGTCGGCGTCGTCACGATGATCTCCCAGCTGACCGGCCGCTACGGGCTGGCGGGCGCGCTCTCGGCCACCCTCGCGCTCTCCATGGCCGTGCTCGGCCCGCAGATGTCCCGGCTGGTCGACCGGCACGGTCAGCGCCGGGTGCTGCGCCCGACCGCCCTGGTCTCGGCCGCCGCCGTCGCCGGACTCCTGGTCTGCGCCCAGCGGGGCGCGCCGGACTGGCTGCTGTTCGTGTTCGCCGCGGGCGCCGGGTGCGTGCCCGGCCTCGGGTCGATGGTCCGCGCCCGCTGGGCGGCCCTGCACCGGGACGCGCCGCGCGCCCTGCACACGGCGTACGCCTGGGAGTCGATCGTCGACGAGGTCTGCTTCATCCTCGGCCCGATCGTCTCGATCGGCCTGTCCACCGCGTGGTTCCCGGCGGCGGGTCCGCTGCTGGCGCTGGTGTTCCTGGTCACCGGCATCCTCTGGTTCACCGCCCAGCGGGCCACCGAGCCGGTGCCCGCGCCCCGCGAGGAGCACACCCCGGGCTCCGCGCTCCGCTCGCCCGGCCTGCGGGTGCTGGTGGCCGCCCTGGTCGCGACCGGCGTCGTCTTCGGCGCGGTGGACGTGGTGACGGTGGCCTTCGCCGAGGAGGAGGGGCACAAGGCGGCGGCGAGCGTGGTGCTCGCGGTCTTCGCCCTGGGGTCCTGTCTGGCGGGCGCGGTCTTCGGGCTGCTGCACCCGACGGGCCCGGCCGCCCGCCGGTGGCTGCTGGGCTTCCTCGCGATGGCCGTGAGTATGATCCCTCTGCTACTGGCCGGGAACCTGGTGTTGCTGGCCGGGGCGCTCTTCGTCGCGGGCCTGTCGGTCGCCCCCACGATGGTGACCACCATGGGCCTCGTCGAGCAGCACGTACCGCGCGCCAAGCTGACCGAGGGCATCACCTGGACGACCACCGGGATCACGGTCGGGGTGGCGCTCGGCTCGTCGGCCGCGGGATGGGTGGTCGACAGCGCCGGTGCCGACGCCGGATACGTGGTACCGGCGGCGGCCGGAGCGTCCGCGGCCGCCATCGCGCTCCTGGGATACCGCCGGCTCCGGCCGGCCGCCGAGCGGACGGGGACGCCCCGTCCGCAGGGAAGGGGAGGGTCCAGTGCGAACGACGACGATCGAGAACGGCACAGCCTGGCGTAACTGGGCGGGGAACGTCACCGCCCGGCCGGTCCGGACCCTGGCACCGGCCTCCGCCGACGAGGTGGCGCGGATCGTGACGGCCGCCGCCGAAGACGGCCTGACGGTGAAACCGGTCGGCACCGGCCACTCCTTCACCGCCGCCGCCGCGACCGACGGCGTGCTCATACGCCCGGACCGGCTCACCGGCATCCGGCGGATCGACCGCGCGGCCGGGACGGTGACGGCCGCCGCTGGCACCTCGCTGCGGCAGCTCAACGAAACACTCACCGCGCACGGCCTCTCGCTCACCAATATGGGTGACATCATGGCGCAGACCGTGGCGGGTGCCGTCAGCACCGGCACCCATGGCACCGGCCGGGACTCCGCCTCGATCGCCGCGCAGATCACGGCGCTCGAACTGGTCACCGCGGACGGTTCGGTGCTCACCTGCTCCGCCGAGGAGCATCCCGAGATCTTCGCGGCGGCCCGGATCGGGCTGGGCGCCCTCGGCGTCGTCACCGCCGTCACCTTCGCGGTGGAGCCGCTGTTCCTGATCACCGCCCGTGAGGAACCCATGGGTTTCGAGCAGGTCATGGCGGAGTTCGATCAACACGTGGCCGAGAACGAGCACTTCGAGTTCTACTGGTTCCCCCACACCGCGAACTGCAACACCAAGCGGAACAACCGCAGCGCCGGTCCCGCCCGCCCGCCGGGCCGGGTCAGCGGCTGGGTCGAGGACGAGCTGCTCTCCAACGGGGTGTTCCAGGCGGCCTGTTCGGTGGGCCGGGCGGTGCCCGCGCTCATCCCCGGCATCGCCCGGGTGGCCAGCCGCGCGCTGTCGGCCCGCACCTACACCGACATCCCGTACAAGGTGTTCACCACTCCCCGCCGGGTGCGGTTCGTCGAGATGGAGTACGCCCTGCCGCGGGAGGCCGCGATGCCGGCGCTGCGCGAGGTGAAGGCGATGACCGAGCGCTCCCCGCTGCGGATCGGCTTCCCGGTGGAGGTCCGCACCGCCCCGGCCGACGACATCACGCTGTCCACCGCCTCGGGCCGGGACACCGCCTACATCGCCGTCCATCTGTACCGGGGCACCCCGCACCAGGCGTACTTCACCGCCGTGGAGCGGATCATGACCGCCCACGGCGGCCGGCCGCACTGGGGCAAGCTGCACAGCCGCGACGCCGGGTACCTGGCCGGCGCCTACCCCCGGTTCGGTGAATTCACCGCGCTGCGCGACCGGCTGGACCCCGGGCGGGTCTTCGGCAACGCGTACCTGCGGCGCGTGCTCGGAGAGTGACGGCCGCGGGGCGGCAGGGCGGTCGGCACCCGGTCCGCCCGCCGCCTCCGCTCCCGCCCTCGCCGGCGCCGAGCCGCCCCGCCACCAAGCGGATCGAGGGGCTCCGATTGAATGGATGCCGTGAACATCCCCGCCCCCGATTCGACGCCGTGGCAGCCAACTCCCCCACCCGGCCAGAAGTTCGGCCGCGCGGCGGGTCCACCTGCATGGTCCGAATGGAGTACTGTGGCCAGCCCTGGCTCCGGTTCCTCGTCCGGCCGCCCGGACCTACCGGAGGGGGCCGGAGGCGGCACTCGACCCGGCGGAGCCGCGGAAGGACACGGGTAGCGGCGGACCACGGAACGACACGGTCACGGAGAGTGGCGAATCGGTAACCGTGTCATAACGGCGGATTCGGGCGCATGCCCGACACGCCGGGTAACACGGCAATGTTGTGGCAGGCTGCACCCGGGCAGGCCACACTCGTCCAGCGGAAGCAGCGACGCACGTGACGTCGGCAGGCACCACCCGGGAGGTCCCCATGCCCGAACTGCGTGTCGTGGCCGTCAGCAACGACGGCACACGGCTGGTGCTGAAGGCTGCGGACAGCACGGAGTACACCCTTCCGATCGACGAACGTCTGCGCGCGGCCGTGCGCAACGACCGGGCCCGGCTGGGCCAGATCGAGATCGAGGTCGAGAGCCACCTCCGTCCCCGCGACATCCAGGCCCGGATACGGGCCGGTGCCTCCGCCGAGGAGGTCGCGCAGCTCGCCGGCATCTCCGTCGACCGGGTCCGGCGCTTCGAGGGCCCGGTCCTGGCCGAGCGTGCGTTCATGGCCGAGCGGGCCCGCAAGACGCCCGTCCGGCGGCCCGGCGAGAACACCGGACCGCAGCTCGGCGAGGCGGTGGCGGAGCGACTGCTGCTGCGCGGCGCCGACCGCGACACGGCGCAGTGGGACTCCTGGCGGCGGGACGACGGCACCTGGGAGGTGCTGCTCGCCTACGAGGTCGCGGGCGAGCCGCACTCGGCGAGCTGGACCTACGACCCGCCGCGCCGGCTGGTGCAGGCCGTGGACGACGAGGCCCGGGCGCTGATCGGGGAGACCGACGACACCCCGGAGCCCAGCTTCCCGTTCATTCCGCGGATCGCCCGTCTGCCGCGGGACCGGCCGTTGGACCGCACGCAGCCCGCTCCCTCCGCGGAGCCGGAGGAGAGCGATGAGCGGGACTCGCTGACCAGTCTGCTGGAGGCGGTGCCGAGCTTCCGGGGCGACATGGTCGTGCCGGAGCCGGTGGCGTCCCCGCTGGCCGACGAGGAGGACGAGGAGGAGCCGGAGACCACGGCCGAACCGGCCACGCCCGCCGCGGCCGGTGCCGGGTCGGCCTACGCGGACGTGCTGATGCCGCGTGCGGTGGGGGGCCACCGCGACCGGCTGACCGGCACGACGGACCGGCAGGCCGAGGCGGACGGCGTGCGGCCGGGCCGCCGGGCCGCGGTGCCCAGCTGGGACGAGATCGTCTTCGGCACCCGCCGCAAGAAGCAGGAGTAGCGGGAACACACCTGCCCGAAGGGGCCGTGGCCACGGAAGTCCCCGTGGCCACGGCCCCTTCGGCGCGCCGGCGCCCGTCAGCCGGGTTCGTGGCCGGTGGCCACCGGACGCTGTGCGTCCGCGGTCCACTCGCTCCACGAGCCCACGTACAGCGCGGCCGGGAGGCCCGCCACCGCCAGGGCGAGCACCTGGTGGGCGGCCGAGACCCCGGAGCCGCAGTAGACGCCGATCCGTGCGCCGCCGTCCGCGCCCAACGCGTCGAAGCGCTTGCGCAGTTCGGCCGCGGGCAGGAACCGGCCGTCCGCCGCGACGTTCTCCATCGTGGGGGCCGACACCGCCCCGGGGATGTGCCCGGCGACCGGGTCGATCGGCTCCACCTCGCCGCGGTAGCGCTCGGCGGCGCGGGCGTCGAGCAGCACGCCCGACCGGGCGAGGGCCGCCGCGTCGTCGGCGTCGAGCAGCGGCAGCGCGCCCGGCTCCGGGGTGAACGTCCCCTCCGCGGGCACCGGTACGTCCGTGGAGAGCGGCCGCCCCTCGGCGCTCCAGTGGGCGAAGCCGCCGTCCAGCACCCGGACGTCGGGGTGGCCGGACCAGCGCAGCATCCACCATGTCCGGGCCGCGGCCCAGCCCTTGCCGCCGTCGTAGACCACGACCGGGCGGTCCGCACCGACCCCGGCACGGCGCATCGCGCCGGTGAAGACCGCGAGTTCGGGCAGCGGGTGCCGGCCGTTCTTCCCCGGCGGGCCGGCGAGTTCGGTCTCCAGGTCGATGTAGACGGCGCCGGGCAGGTGCCCGGCCTCGTAGACGGGACGTCCGGGCGGGCCGCCCATCTCGTAGCGGACGTCGAGCAGCACGGGCGGGCGCGGGCCGGCGGTCTCCCGCTCCAGGGCGGATGCGGTGATGATGGCATTCATGGTTCCCATCCTTGCGTAGCGGCGGCTGCGCCGGATGCTGCCGGGAGAACCGGCACGCGGCGGAGGGTCACCGGAACGTGATCCCGGGGAACCGGATGCCGCGTGGCAAAACGGTCACCGGTCCGGGTCGGCCCGGCCGCCGCGGCGCGGCCCCGGCGTGCCGCGTCGGAAGCGGTGCCAGCATCTGATGGGGCGTCCGCCCGGACGGCGCACGCCCGGTTCCCGCACGACCACCACGATGGTCCGAGGAGAGAATGCCCATGACCGAGGCCGAGACCCACCACAGACCGGGTACGCCTTGCTGGGTGAGCCTGATGGTGCACAGCCTGACCGCCACCCAGGAGTTCTACAGCGCCCTGTTCGGCTGGACGTTCAGCCCGGGGCCCCCGCAACTCGGGCCGTACGCACAGGCCCTGCTCGGCGGCCGGGTGGTCGCCGGGATCGGGGTGCTGCCCCCGGACCGGCAGTTGCCCGTCGCCTGGACGACGTATCTGGCCACCGAGGACGCCCATGCGACCGCCGACCGGATCCGGTGCTGCGGCGGCACCGTGGGCGTCGGCCCGCTGGACGCGGGCGCGGCGGGCCGGCTGGTGATCGCCTCGGACCCGACGGGCGCGGTGTTCGGCGCCTGGCAGAGCAGGGAGCACCGGGGGACGGAGGCGGCCGGCGATCCCGGCACCCCGGTCCGGAGCGAGCTGTTCACCCGGGAGTCCGGGACGGCGGCCAAGTTCTACGCGGCGGTCTTCGGGGTCGAGTCGGCGGCGGACGGGCCGGACCACCGCGCGCTGCTGCTGGACGACGGCCGGCCCGTGGCCGCGGTGCACGGCCTGGGGGCGGCGCTGCCGCGCGAACGCGGCCCGTACTGGATGACGTCGTTCGCTGTCGCGGACGCCGACGCGACGGCCCGGCGGGTGACCGAGCTCGGCGGCCGGGTGATCCGGCCGCCGGGCGACGGCGCGGCCGGGAGGTCGGCGGAGGTCGCCGACCCGGAGGGCGCCGTCTTCACCGTGCTGGCGGCGCGTTCGTAGCTCACCGGTGGGGCGAGGCGGCCGGAGCACGCGACCCGCGCTCCGGCCGTCAGTCACCCGGCGTCTGCGGCACCGCGCAGTTCCGCGGCGGCACCCGGCCCTCGGGCCAGCCCACACCCTCGAAGGTGAGCCGGGGGGAGGCCGGGTCCAGCCGGACCACGAACGTGGCCTTGTCGTACGGGTTGCCCGCGTTGGTCAGGCAGATCCAGCCGCTGGCCCCCTGCACCCGGGAGGCAAGGTTCAGATGGGCGAAGTCCTGCTTGATCCGCTCCCGGGGCGGGACCTCCGTCTTGCTGATCGCGGCCGCCTTGGCGAGCGCCTCGGCGGCGGTGAGGACCACGTCGTGGGTGGTGATCGTGCGGCCGTCGTCGAGCCGCACCGGGCCGATGTTGCCGGCGGCGGCGATGTCCGCGCGCAGGGAGTTCATGGCGTCCTGGGGCTCGGCGAGGTAGCGGGGCAGGTCCTCGCGGCGCGGCTTCGAGCCGTGCCGCGCGGCCTTCTCCCGCCAGCGCCGGGCCTCGACGTCCCAGGCGTCGGGGTGGGCGGGCGCCGTGTACCGGACGGACACCGAGGGCTTGCCCACACCGGCGTCCCCGCGGAGCAGTGCGCGCTCGTCCCGGTCCAGCCGCTGCCCCAGGGTCGTCGCGTCGGAGCCGGTGATCACGGTGTAGGACTTCTTGCCGGTGCAGTAGGTGCCGGCCAGCTTCTTGACGAACAGCTCCAGGTGGAAGGCGCGTCCGGCGAAGTACACCACGCGGGCGTTGGACTGGCAGATGTTGCGGGCGAAGTCCTCGAACTCGTTGGGTGTGACGCCCGCCTTCTCCCGCCCGGGCGAGGCGAACGTCATGTCCTGCACACCGGCCCCGCCGGCCTGCCCGCTGCCGCCCCGGGCCTCGGTGAAGGTCTGCCAGAGCGACGCGTTGTAGCTGTCGTTCGGCCGGGTGTCGGCGACCAGCGCGGTGTGGGCCCCGGCCAGTTCCGGGTCGAAGTCGAGCAGGGCGCGGGCCTGGTCACGGCTGGTGGGCACGGCCCGGACCAGTCCGGGGTAGGGGTCCTCGTCCCGCCCCCGGCCCTCGGGGTTGGCGAAGTCGCCCGCGGTGACGACGCTCGCGACGACGGGGATCCCCAGCCGGTTCGTCACATGGGACATGGCGTCCCGGGTGGCCCGCAGGCTGAGGTTGAAGCCCGCGATCACCCGCAGGCCGGGCTCGCTCGCCACCAGTCGGTCCACGGTGTGCCGCCACAGCCGGTAGTTGCGGCCCGGGTTGGCCAGGACCAGCCGGACCGGCGGCTTGGCTCCGTCGGCGGCGTTCGCCCTCAGCTGGGCCAGGTGGGCGCCCTGCACCTCGCTCAGGATCTGCTTCCGGACGGCCGCGTTGCCCGACTCCAGGGGGATCAGCAGGGCCACCGTCGCGTGCTTCGTGCCGGCGATCCGCCGGTTCTCGGCCTCGATCCGGGCGGAGACCTCGGCCATCCCCTCGGCGTCCGGCATGAAGACCCCGGTGCCGTCCGAGACGCCCACGCAGTCCTTGCCGTGCACCTGCAGCCCCTCGCCGCAGCTCCGGGGGCCGTCCGGCCCGAGGAGGAGGGAGCCGCCCCGGCCCAGCCCCGCGAGCACGGCCAGCACGAGGCCGGCGACGGTGACCGGCCCCAGCCGGCCGTGGCGCCGTGCGGCCGTCGGCGCCCCCGGGTGTCCGGCGGCCCGGCCGGGGCCCGTGGTGACCTGGAGGAGCCGTCCGGGCAGCGGTACGTCCCGGCCCAGCCGCCGCTCCTCGGCGGCCGTCGCCCGGGCGTGGAACAGGGCCGGTACGGCGTGCCGCAGCCCGCTCGTGGGGACCGGCTCGTTCGGCACCTGCGGGGAGGGGGCGGCGCCCGGCGCCGAGGTGGCCACCACCACGGGGTGCACCCGCAGCTCGCGGGAGCGGCCGTCGTACGCGGCGAGCAGGGTGTCCCGGATGGCCCGCCGGTCGGGGGCGGTGTCGACGTCCGGCAGCAGGATCACCGGGCGGCGGGCCCGGTTGAGCCGGCGGAAGAGGCCGTAGTGCGCGTCGATGTCCGCGAGCAGCGCCTCGACCAGCAGCAGCCGCTTGTCGGCCGGCGAGGTGCCGCGCCGCTTGTGCAGTTCCCGGAACACCTCGCGCGAGGTGCGCAGTTCCAGGGCGCCGAAGCGCTTCCGCCGGTACCAGCGGACGGTCCGGTAGTGCGGGAACCGCAGGGCGTCGACGGCCCAGCCGCCGAGCGACACCAGCCAGTTCACCTGCTGCGGGGCATTCTCCGGCCGGGGCAGCCCCTGGAAGCGCCGGCGCAACTCCGTCAGGACGTGCCGGCGCTCCTTGGCGATGGCCTGCCGGACCATGTGCGCCAGCTCGTCGACCTGCTCGGCCTCGGTGTGGCCGGGCACCGGCTCCCAGACGTAGAGCGCGGCGAAGGCGGCGGCGAAGCGGGGGAACACCAGGGGCAGCCGGTAGGCCGGACGGCCGTCGTAGCCGCACCCCTGGGCCACCGCGAGCAGCGCCGCGACCAGCTCCTTCTCCCCCGCGTTCGCGGCGGGAACGCCGCCGGGGCTGTTGACCGGCAGCACGCCCCGGTAGCGGGAGTGGTACTGCTCGGGCCAGGGCCGCACGGCGCTCTCCGGGCCTTCGAGCTGGAGGACCAGGGCGCCGCCGGACCGCCGGGAGAACCGGAGCCCCCGTCGCCGCAGCCGGTCCCGGATCACCAGTTGTGCCAGCGCGGCGTCCAGTTGCTCGTCCATACGCGACTCCCCGTCCCCCAACGGCGCCCGCCCCGGTCCGGCGCCGAACCTGGGGAGCACTATAGAGACATACATCACGTGAATCACCGGAACTTCGGGGTTTCCGGGACAGCCCTCGGTGGTCCGAGGGCGGCACGCCCAGTGGTCGCGACCGGGGCGCGCGGCGGCGCGGAGCCCGGCCGTGGCGGGGCACCGGAATCGTCCGGGCCGCCGTCGCGGCGGCTCCCCCGGTGTCCCCGCGACCGCCTGGGGGACAACTCCCGGTAACGGGCCGGAGGCCCCTCCTCCGGATTTGCTCCGGGCCAGGGGCGGTGTGCCACAGTAGGCCGTCCCGCTCGGCCGGGCGCGCCCGCGCGCCGCCGCCGGGGCTCCCCCATACCCAGAACAGCGGATCCAGCCGCGCCCGCGCGCGCCCGGCTCCGTCATGCCCCTACGTCCTTGGTCAGGAGCGATGCAGGCAACGACTCTTGTTCCCCGGTCCACGGATCTGTTCGGTCAGGGCCTGGAGCTCCAGGCCGGTTCCGCCCTGTTGCGGTTCGGTGCCGCCCGGCAGCGTTCCGACGGGCGGATCAGCTGGTCCGGCAGCGGCGCGGCCGCCTGGCTCGACGATGCCCGGGGGCACGTGTGGAGCGTCGGCGAACCGGACGCCGCCGCCGGGCTGGTGCTGCGCGCCGCCCATGAGCTGCCCGACCGGGTGCGGGAGTTCACCGGGCCCCGGGGCACCGACCGACTGGTCGGCCGCCATCTCGCGGTGACCGACGTCATCGAGTGGATCTTCCGCTGGACCGTGGAGGAACCCGCCGTCCACCCGGCCGAGCACCGGGTGGTCGAGCTCGACGAGAGCCACCACGACGAGCTGCTCGCCTTCCTCAACGAGCACAGCCCCGCGCACTCGACCGGCCCCGGCTCCTCGGACGTCCGGCTGTGGGCCGGTATCCGCGAGGCCGACGGACGGCTGGTGGCCTGCGGCGCCATGAGCAGCCTGCGGGACAGCGGCGCCCCGCTCATGGCGTCCGTCGCGACCGACGCCCGGGTGCGCGGCCAGGGCCTCGGCGCGGCGCTGACCTCGTGGCTGACCCGCTACGCCGTGCGCCGGGACGGCTTCTGCACCCTGTGGCAGCTCGCCGACAACGCTCCCGCCGACCGCCTCTACACCCGCCTCGGCTACCGCAACGAGGACCCCTGCGTGGCCGCGCTCCTGGTCACGCCGTACTGACGGCGCACGCCTGGTCACCCCGTCACGACCGGGGTGCAGGCGGAGTGGATCCGCCGCCGGGCCGCGGCCCCGTGGTGCGGCGGCGGCCCGGCGCGGGAACGTCCCGTAGCTCCGGTGCCCGCCGGGGCTACGGCGTATCGGGCCGTACTCCGCCGACCCCACCGCCGGCGTCCAGCGGGGTGATGCGCCGCTGTGCGGCGAAGGCGGCGGCCGGGTAGCGCGGGTCGGGCCGCAGGGCGTACTCGCGCAGGCACGCCTCGGTGAACTTGATGACGTGCTCGTCACCGTGCTCGGCCGCCCGCGCCCCCAGCTCGGCGATCGGGGGCGGCTCCGGCACCTCCGAGCGCCAGTCGGCCGTGCCCTCCCCGCGCCGGTCGGTGGTGAAGGCGAACAGGAAGGCGGCCTGCACCTGCCACAGCCGGGCCAGGGTGGGCCCGTGCAGTTCGTACGGCAGGTGCGGCAGCACGATGCGCGCCGCGGCCGGCGCGGTGACGCCGTGGACCAGCGGCACCGGGTAGACCTCGGGATGGCCGAGATAGACGTCGGCGAACTGCAGCGTCATCTCGCCGAGCAGCCGTGGGGCGTGCTCCGCGGCCGGCCACTCCAGCGCCTCGTGGTACCCCGGAAGGCCGGAGAGACCGTCCAGCCGGGCTCGGGCGGTGCCCGGCCCCAGCCCGCCCTCCTGCGGCACCCGGGGCAGTTCCGCCACGGCGGCGGACAGCTCGCGGTGGCCGGTGAGCCGGGGGCTGCCGGGCAGCACCGTGTGGCGGGCGGCCCAGTACGCCAGCCCGCGCGCCAGCTCGTCCCGCTGCAGCCGGGTCGGCCGGCCGGCGGCGGAGAGGGCGCGGACCGCGTGGGCGGTGCGGATGAGGCCATGGGTCAGCCCGGCGAACAGCCCCGGAAGCAGCCGGGGCCACCAGCGGACGAGGACGTCGCGCCAGTGCGCTTCGGCCAGTTCACGGGCGAAGAGCAGCTCCCAGTCACCGGCCCGGCGGAAGTCCCCGAGCGCCGGACGCCAGGAGGACTCGTCCGCGGGATCCAGGGCGAAGCGGGCGGCCGGGGGTTCGTGGTGCTCCATGGCGCGGCGGTAGCGCCCCACCCAGCGCGCGACCTCGTCCTCCTGCCCGAGCAGGGCGAGCGCCTCGGCCCCCATCGGGCCGTGGTTGGCGAGGTCGACCCCCTGCCCCCGCTCGTAGCCGAGGTCGTTCATCCGTTCCAGGGCATCGTTGACGGCATCGCTGTAGCTGATCGACGGCATGCGCAGCACCCTTCGAAGATTCAAACAGTTTGGATATCCAAACCATCTACACTGTGCAGTATGCGTCAGGAGCCCAGGGAGCGGAAGGCCGGCCGGAGGCCGACCGCCGAGGAGATCGAAGTCGTGGGTCTCGTACCGCTGTTGGAGCCCTTCTACCGCGGCGCCGTCGTCCGGGACCTCATGCCGGAGGCGCTCCGCGACGCGATGGAGACGCACGGGCTGACGCCGCGTCACGGCGCCGTGCTGCCCCATCTGCTGGCCGGCCCGCCGCTGACCGTCGGCGACATCGCCCGCCGGCTCCATGTGTCGCTGCCCACCGCCAGCGAGCTGGTCGGCGGGCTGAGCCGGGCCGGGATCGTGGTCCGGGGCGAGGACCCGGCGAACCGCCGCCGGGTGCTGGTGTCCCTGGCCGAGGAGTACCGACCGGCGCTGGAGACCTTCATCGTCCGGCGGGTCGAGCCGCTGTTGCGGGCCCTGGAGGGGCTGTCGCCCGTGGAGCGGGCGGGATTCCTCGCGGGGCTGACGGCCTGGGTCCGCGAGGTGCAGAGCTAGATCCTGGGGCTCCTCCCGGCCCGACGGCCACGGAACCGCAGCACGCCCACCATGGGGCCGCCCAAGGGCTGGAACGGGCAGGCGGCTGGAACGGGCAGGCGCCGGACGGGGCGTGTCCTACCGCCGGCCGGCGTCCACCGCGTCCACCGCATCGGCCGCATCCACCGGCAGCACATCCGGGGAGAGCGCGGCCGCCCGCGCCCCGGCCGAGGTCATCCGGCGCCGGTGGTGACGGCGGCACAGCACCTCGTACCCCACCTCGTCCTCCCCGTGGTTGACGTCGCCGATCACCACCTGGGCGCCCTCCACGACCATCCGGCCGCCCACGGTACGGGCGTTGTGCGTGGCGCGGGCACCGCACCAGCACAGCGACTCGACCTGGAGGACCTCGATGCGGTCGGCGAGCTCCACCAGCCGCTGCGAGCCGGGGAAGAGCTTGCTGCGGAAGTCGGTGGTGATCCCGAAGGCGAACACGTCGAGTTCGAGGTCGTCGACGACCCGGGCGAGCTGGTCTATCTGCTCGGGCTCCAGGAACTGCGCCTCGTCCGCGATGACATAGTCCGCCCGGCCGCCGGCCGAGAGATGGCCGACGAGATGGGTGTAGAAGTCGAACCCGGTGCCGGCCTCGACCGCGTCCGTGACCAGGCCGAGGCGGGAGGAGAGCTTGCCCTCGCCGGCCCGGTCGTCCCGCGTGAAGATCATGCCCTTCAGGCCCCGGGCCGAGCGGTTGTGCTCGATCTGCAGAGCGAGGGTGCTCTTTCCGCAGTCCATGGTTCCGGAGAAGAACACCAGCTCGGGCATGGGAGTGGCAGGGCCTTTCGGTGGTGCGCGGGAGCGGGCGGGCGGCGGGCGGGGCCTGCGGGAGGGGTCAGGTACGGACTTCGAGGAGCGGCACGAGCTGTTCCACGGCCGTCATCGAACCGTGCAGGCCGACCATGGCCGATTCGTTCGGCTCGGTCTCGGAGGCCACGATGGCGACGTCGTCGCAGGCCGCGGCGACCACATCGCCGATCCGGCCGCGGACCCGGTCGTCCACGTGCGGGCCGAACCACCCGGCGTCGATGGCCTCTTCGCGGGTCGCCACCCACATCCGGTCCCCCACCACCTCGCGCCAGACGGCTGCGACGTCGCCGGCCGCGCCGGGCACGGCGTAGAGGTGCCGGGCGCGGCCCTCACCGCCCAGCACGGCGACTCCGGCGCGCAGTTCCCAGTCCTCGTCGAAGTCGATCCGGGAGTCCGGGTCGAACGGGAGGTCGATCATGCCGTGGTCGGCGGTGACGTAGAGGACGGAACGCGGCGGCAGCTGTTCGGCGAGCCGCTGCGCGAGCCGGTCCACGTACATGAGCTGGCCGCGCCAGGCGTCGGAGTCCACCCCGAAGCGGTGCCCCTTGCCGTCGACTTCGCTGTAGTACGTGTAGACCAGCGAGCGGTCCGCGGCCCCGAGCTGGGCCGCGGCGAAGTCCATCCGGTCCTCGCCGGTGAGCCGCCCGTGGAAGGTGCCGCCGCTGAGCGCGATCTTCGTCAGCGGGGTGTGCTGGAAGTCCGGCGCGGAGACCTGGCAGGTGTGCACCCCGGCGGCGTCGGCGAGCTGGAAGACCGTCGGGTACGGCTGCCAGAGGTGCGGGTCGGTCCAGGGCCGCCAGCGCAGCTGGTTCATCAGGGCGCCGGTGTCCGGATCGAGCACGGTGTACCCGGGCAGTCCGTGCTCGCCGGGCGGCAGTCCGGTGCCGACGGAGGCCAGCGAGGTCGCCGTGGTGGACGGGAAGCCGGCGGCTATCGGGGCTCCGGTGCCGCCGCGCGAGCTCGCCAGCAGGCTGGTCAGGAAGGGCGCCTCGTCGGGGTGCGCCTTCAGCAGCTCCCAGCCGAGGCCGTCGACGAGGAAGACACAGACCCGGTCGGCGGGCTCCAGTGCCAGCCCGGCGGCCAGCCCCGGAACGCCCTGACCGGCGGCGAGGGTGGGCAGCAGTTCCGCGAGCGTGCCGCTGCCGTAGTCGGGGACGGGGGCGGTGCGCGGGTCGAGGGGCGCGGGCTCCGGCCAGGCGGAGCCGGCGGTGGCGGGCTGGACCATCAGCGGCCGGACGCCACGGTGGCCTCGGACAGGGCCTGGGCGAACGCCAGGGTCTGCCGCACCGAGTCGGGGCCGTCGCCGGCCTCGCTGACCCGGAGGCTGAGGTCGTCCGCGGTGGACGAGCCGGTGTAGCCGTGGTCCGCCTCGCAGTTGGGGTCGCCGCAGGCCGCGGGCTCGAGGTCGAGCCGGCTGACGGCGCCCCAGCCGATGGTGAGCACCACCTCGCGGGGCAGGGCTCCCGGAGTGTAGGACTCCGGGTTGGCCACGACCCGGCTCAGCACGACCGAGGAGATCCGGTCGATCCGGACGGACTCGGTGGAGGTGGTGGCGTACGGCGACGGGGACGTGCCGTCGGCGGCCTGCTCGTCGGTGTGGCTGACGATGAAGCGGGTGCCCGTGAGGACGAGCACCGTCACATGGCGGCGGACCTCGTTCGCGTCGAAGGTGGTCTCCTGGTGGACCAGGTACGACGTGACCGGCTCACCGCCCACGGCGGCCTCCACCGCCTCGGCCACGAGGGCCGGGTAGTAGCCGCTGCGCTCGATCGCCGCGCGCAGCCCCTGGGTCGTCGTACCGGTCTTCGCCATGACCCCCATCCTAAGGGGCGAACGGGGCCCCGGACCCTCCCCCTGCCCGGCGGCGGACGGCCCGGCACCGGGCCGGTGCCCGCTCGCTCCCCACGGGAGGACACCCCGCGGGCGCGGGGGCCGGTGGTCCCCGGCGGTACGGAGCGGGGGCGGGCGGGCTGCGGTACGCGCCAGGGCTCCGCCCTAGTACGCGGGGAGGCGGCGCGGGCCGAGGTCCGGCGTGGCCGGGCGCGGGGCGAGCCGCACCGAGGCGCCGAGCACGGTGAGCCCGTGCGGGGCGACCACCACCGGCTCCAGGTCGACGGCCACGACCTCGGGGTGGTCGTCCACCAGCCGGGAGACCCGCAGCAGCAGCTCCTCCAGCGCGTCGGTGTCCACCGGCTGCGAGCCCCGCCAGCCGAAGAGGAGAGGGGCGGTCCGGATGGACCGGATGAGCTCGGCGGCGTCCCGGTCGGTGACCGGGACGAGCCGGTGGGCGGTGTCGCCGAGCAGCTCCGAGGGGGCTCCGGCGAGGCCGAAGGAGAGCACGGCACCGGCGGACGGGTCGATGGCGGCCCGGACGACCGTGTCCACCCCGCGCGGGGCCATGGCCTGCACGACGGGCCACAGCTCGTCGGCCTTGCCGAGGGAGTCGGTCAGCTCCTGATGGGCGCGGCGCAGCTCCTTCTCGCTGGTGAGGTCCAGCCGGACTCCCCCGAGGTCGGCGCGGTGCCGCAGGTGCGGGGCGGTGGTCTTCAGGGCCACCGGGTAGCCGAGGCGGGCGGCGGCAGCGGCGGCGGTGTCCGGGTCGGGGGCGGGCAGGGTGCGCCGCACGGCGATGCCGTACCGGGCGAGCAGCCGTTCCGCGTCGGCGGGGCCGAGCGGCGTGCTGCGGGGCATCGCCGTGCCGCCGGACCGCTCGGCGGCGGCCGGGCCGTCCGCCCCGGCGCCGAGGAGCAGATCGATGTCGGACCCGGCCTCGGCCTCCTGGATGTCGTCGTACTCCGGCACCCGGCCGGTCTCGGCGGCCTGCCGCCGCCACTGGGCGTACCGGACGGCCTCGGCGAGGGCCCGGACGGCCCGCTCCGCGGCGGGGTAGGCGGGGATGCGGGCGCCGTCCGGCTCGCCGTCGGGCGGGCCGTCCAGCGGCGCCCCCAGCGCGCCGACGAGTTCGTCGATCTCCAGGTGGACCACGGTCACCGGCTTGCGGACGGGGCTCGCGGCGACCGCCTCGCGCAGCGCCGCGGCCAGCGCCCGGCCGCCGTATCCGCCGTCCGGAGGGCCGTCGTCGCCGACCCAGGGGATGGCGGTGACCACGACCGCGTCGCAGAGGTCGTCGGCCAGTGCGGCGGAGAGCGCGGCGCGGAAGTCGTCCGGGGTGGCGCCCGTGGTGAGGTCGCGCGGCGGGAGCGGGCGGAGCCGCTCGGTCAGACAGGCGTCGTAGGTGAGCAGGCCCAGCGATTCGGAGTTGCCCAGGATCGCGACCCGGGGGCCGTCGGGCAGCGGCTGCCCGGCGAGCAGCAGCCCGGCGTCGGCCAGTTCGGTGACGGTGTCGACCCGGATCACCCCGGCCTGCCGGAGCAGCGCGGAGACGGTGCCGTCCGGGATCCGGGTGGTGGGTACGGCGTGGCCGGTGGGCGCGCTGCCGCTGTGCCGGGCGCCCTTGACGACGACCACGGGCTTGACCATGGCCGTGCGCCGGGCGAGCCGGGTGAACTTCCGCGGGTTGCCGATGGACTCCAGGTACATCAGCGCCACATCGGTGTTCGGGTCGTCGTGCCAGTACTGGAGGAAGTCGTTGCCGGAGACGTCGGCCCGGTTGCCGGAGGAGACGAAGGTGGAGATCCCGACGTGGCCGCCGCCGCGCCGGTGCAGTCCGGAGAGGAGGGCGATGCCGATCGCGCCGGACTGCGTGAAGAGGCCGAGCCGCCCCGCGGGGGGCAGCTCGGGCGAGAGGGAGGCGTTGAGGCGTACCCCGGGGTCGGTGTTGAGCACGCCGAAGGCGTTGGGCCCGATGATCCGCATGCCGTACGAGCGTGCCTGCCGCACGAGTTCGCGCTGCCGGTCGCGGCCCTCCGGCCCGCTCTCCGCGTAACCGGAGGAGACGACCACCAGCCCCTGCACCCCGTGCTCGCCGCAGTCGGCGACCACCGCAGGCACGTGCTCGGCGGGTACGGCGACGACGGCGAGGTCCACCGGCTCGTCGATGTCCTTCACCGAGCGGCGGGCGGGGACGCCCTCCAGCTCCGTGGTGCCGTCCGGGAAGGCGCGGTTGACGGCGTAGGCGCGGCCGGTGAAGCCCCCGTCGAGGAGGTTGCGCAGCACCGAGCGGCCGACACCGCCGGGGCGCCGGCCGGTTCCGATGACGGCGACCGAGCCCGGGCCGAGCAGCCGCTGCACGGAGCGGGCCTCGGCCCGCTGCTCCCGGCCGCGCTGCACGGCGAGCGACCGGTCGGTGGGTTCGAGACCGAACTCGAGCCGGACCACCCCGTCCTCGAAGCTGCGCTTCTGCGTGTACCCGGCGTCGGTGAACACCTTGATCATCTTGGTGTTGGCGGGCAGCACCTCGGCGGCGAAGCGGCGGATGGCGCGCTCGCGGGCGACCGCGGCGATGTGCTCCAGCAGCGCGGAGGCCACGCCCCGGCCCTGGTGGGCGTCCTGCACGAGGAAGGCCACCTCGGCCTCGTCGGCGGGGGCGGACGCCGCCATGCCCCGCTCGTCGATCCGGTCGTACCGGACGGTGGCGATGAATTCCCCGCCCACCGTCGCCGCCAGGCCGACCCGGTCCACGTAGTCGTGGTGGGTGAACCGGCGCACATCGCGATCGGAGAGCCGGGGGTACGGTGCGAAGAAGCGGTAGTACTTCGACTCGTCCGAGACCTGCTCGTAGAAACTCACCAGGCGCTGGGCGTCATCCGGAGTGATGGGCCGGATCTGTGCGGTGCCGCCGTCACGCAGCACGACGTCGGCTTCCCAGTGGGTCGGGTAGGCGTGCTCCGACGGCAGTTCCATGGCCCAAGCCTACGGGCGCAGGGCCGCGGGGAGCACCGGAAGTGCCGTGAGAGACTGGCCGCGTCTGGTCTAGACAACTGTCCCATCTGAAGACCGCCACGACCCGAAGGGCAACACCATGGTTGAGCGCCGCGTCACTGTCGGCTGGGCCGAGGGCCTGCATGCCCGGCCCGCTTCGATCTTCGTTCGCGCGGCGAACGCCTCCGGCGTCCCCGTGACGATCGCCAAGCCCGACGGCACCCCGGTCAACGCCGCTTCGATGCTGGCCGTGCTGGGACTGGGTGCCCAGGGCGGCGAGGAGATCGTCCTCTCCTCCGAGGCCGACGGTGCCGAGGCCGCTCTGGACCGGCTGGCGAAGCTGGTCGCCGAGGGGCTGGAGGAGCTCCCGGAGACCGTCTGACCCCGGCCGCCCCGGTGGGCGGCCCTGCGGGTGTCCGGCGCGCGGCCGCCGCGGGAAGGGACACCGAGCAGACCGCCGACGTGCGGGCCGCCACCGTGCGGACCGCCGGGCCGTGCTGACCGCCGGGAAATGCCGTGCACGGCCGGGCCGTGGTGAACCTCTCGGAGGGGCGCCGCGGCCCGGTCCTTTTTCCGTTCCCGCTCTCGTTCCCGCTCTCGTTCCCGTTCCCGCTCTCGTTCCCGTTCCCCGTTCCCCGTTTCCCGTTTCCCGTTTCCCGTTCGACAGGGAATGCGCGGACCGAATTCCCGCCCGCCGTTACCGGAATTCTGTTAATTCCCCGCGCTCAGCGTGTTGACGGGTTGTTTCGGATTTCTCACCGGAAAGGGCCGGCGCAGCCGGTAGGCCGCCAGGGACCGTTCGGCGTGCGCGGCCATCAGCGCGCGGGCCCGGTCCGCGTCACGCCGCGCCACCGCGTCGGTGACCGCCCCGTACTCCTGCCAGGACTCGGCCCTGCGGACCGGCGGATGGGCCGCGTACACCCAGGTGACCTTGCGGCGGACCTGAGTCAGCAGCGAGGCCAGGCTGGGGCTGCCGGACGCCTGGGCGAGGGTCTCGTGGAACCAGTCGCCGAGCGGCCGCAGATCCGCGGTGTGCCCCCGGCGGGCCCGCTCCTGGCCCAGCCGGACCAGTCCGCGCAGCACCTTGAGATGGGCCTCGGTGCGGCGCTGGGCGGCGCGGGCGGCGCCCAGCGGTTCCAGCAGCACCCGCATGTCGAGGAGGTCGGCCGCCTCCTGCGCGGTGGGCTCGGCGACACAGGCACCGGCGTGCCGGCGCGTGGTCACGAACCCCTCGGACTCCAGCGTGCGCAGGGCCTCCCGGACCGGCACCCGGGAGACGCCGTACCGGCGGGCGAGCACCTCCTCGGTGAGCCGGCTGCCGGGCGGGTGCGCACCGGAGACGATGTCGTCCCGGATCGCCTGGCACACCGCGTGCGCCGGAATTCCCTTACCGGCCGTCGGCAGCGTATTGCCGTTCACCGTCGCCCCCGCATGGCCCGACCTCCTGTGAAAGGTGAAGGGCGAAGCACAATTCGGCGCCGCCCCGTTCAGGAACTCTATGGCAATGCGGAGGCGTTTCCGACGCGTACGGCCGGACCGGCGCTGACTTTTGGACAGACCGGACCGGCGTTGCTCTGCGGCCCGGCGGCAGCCGGAGGCTTCAGAGGCTGAGGCCGTGCGACCGGAGGTAGGCGATGGGGTCCATGTCCGAGCCGTAGTCGGGCGAGGTACGGGCCTCGAAGTGCAGGTGCGGGCCAGTGGTGTTGCCGGTGTTGCCGGACAGGCCGATCTGCTTCCCCGGGGTGACCGTCTCGCCCACGGAGACGCCGACGGAGGACAGGTGGCCGTACTGGGTGTACGTGCCGTCCTTCATCTTGATCACCACGTTGTTGCCGTAGGCGCCGCCCCAGCCGGCCTCGACGACCTCGCCCGCGCCGACGGCGTGGACGGAGGTGCCGGTGGAGGCGTGGAAGTCGATGCCGGTGTGGCTGCCGGAGGACCAGGCGCCGCCGGAGGCCTGATAGCCGGTGGAGACGCCGCCCTCGACGGGGAGGACGAAGGTGTTCAGACGCTTGCGCTCGGCCTCGCGGGCGGCCCGCTCCTTGGCCTCGCGCGCCTTCTCGGCCTTGGCGGCGGCCTCGCGCCGCGCCTCGGCGGCCCGCTTCTTGGCCTCGGCCTCGGCCTTGGCCTTGGCGGCGGCCGCGTCGGCGGCCTCCTGCTGGGCCTTCGCCTGGGCATCGATGGTGTCGGCGAGGCTGTCCCCGGCGACGATCGCCTGGCGCAGCCCGGTCTCCTCGGGCGCCGGGGTCTCCCCGGGCGCGGCGAGCGCGGGCGTGGCGACCGAGGCGACGGCGCCGGCGGTGGCGAGGGTGGCTATGCCTGCGATGTTCGCGCCGGAACGGGCCATGCGGCTCGGACGGCGGTGTTTCCCGGTGGCACGGGTGAACGCCATGGGGCGGCGTACTCCTTTCCTTCCTTCTCGCCTACCGGGTTAGCTGACGGGTTCGGAGCAGGAAGGTCTCCTACGGACCCCTCGTAAGAGGCGTCCGATTCACCCCAGGGACTGCGCACGGGTCCCCGGCTCCCCTGGCTCGCGCCGTACGGGGACTCGGCGATGACTGTCCGGTGCCGCGGGTGCGGCCGGTGTCCGACCGAACAGCCGGACCGACGCTAAACGGGACATCTTTCAATCGCCAAAGAAATGCCGATCTTTGTTGCGCACACCACAGGAGAACACTCGCCCTCACCTACAAAACGGGCATACGACCGAACCCCGGCGCCGTACCCGGCACCGGGGTTCGCTGTCGTGTCACGGCCCGCGGGAACGGACCGACGCGGCGTCAGCCGCCCCCGGGGACAAGCCCCTTGGGGCAGCCGCGCCACAACGGGCCCGGCGGACCGGCGGGTTGGGACCCGCCTTCCCCGCCTCCGGGCCCGGGACGGCTCAGCCGCCGACCACCTTCACCTCGCCGATGCCGAGCGCGCGCACCGGCTCCTCGATCTGCGAGGCGTCGCCCACGAGCACGGTGACCAGCCGGTCCACCGGGAAGGCGCTGACGGCCGCCGCCGTCGCCTCCACGGTGCCGGTCTCGGCGAGCCGGGCGTAGAGCTGCGCCTGGTAGTCGTCCGGCAGGTGCTGCTCCACCTGGTCGGCGAGGGTGCCGGCGACGGCCGCGGCCGTCTCGTACTTCAGCGGCGCGACCCCGACGAGGTTCTGCACGGCGACGTCCCGCTCGGCGTCGGTCAGGCCCTCGGCGGCGAGGGTGCGCAGCACCTTCCAGGCGTCGTCCAGGGCCGGGCCGGTGGAGGCGGTGTCCACCGAGCCGCTGATGGCCAGCAGTGAGGCGCCGGTGCCGTCGGGACCGGAACGCAGCACCTGGCCGAAGGCCCGCACGCCGTAGGTGTAGCCCTTCTCCTCGCGCAGCACCCGGTCGAGCCGGGAGGTGAGGGTGCCGCCGAGGCAGTAGATCCCGAGCACCTGGGCCGACCACACCCGGTCGTGCCGGTCCGGGCCGATCCGGCCGATCAGCAGCTGGGTCTGGACGGCGCCGGGCCGGTCCACGATCACCACGCGGCCGGTGTCGTCGGCGGTCACCGGCGGGACCGGGCGCAGCTCGGCGGGGCCGCCGGTCCAGGCGCCCAGGGTGTCGCCGAGCACCGCGGCGAGGTCGGTGCCGGCCAGGTCGCCGACGACCACCGCGGTGGCGGTGGCAGGCCGGACGTGCGCCTCGTAGAAGGCCCGGACGGCCGCGGCGTCGATGCGTGCGACGGTCTCCTCGGTGCCCTGCCGGGGGCGGGACATCCGGGACGAGGCCGGGAAGAGCTCCTTGGAGAGCTCCTTGGCCGCGCGGCGGGCCGGGTTGGCCTGCTCGTGCGGGATCTCGTCCAGCCGGTTGGCGACGAGCCGCTCGACCTCGCCGTCGGGGAACGCCGGGGCGCGCAGTGCGTCGGCGAGCAGCCCGAGCGCCTTGGCCAGCCGGGAGGCGGGGACCTCCAGGGAGACCCGGACGCCGGGGTGGTCGGCGTGCGCGTCGAGCGTCGCGCCGCAGCGCTCCAGCTCGGCGGCGAACTCCTCGGCCGTGTGCTTGTCGGTGCCCTCGGACAGCGCCCGGGCCATGATCGTGGCGACCCCGTCCAGCCCCTCGGGCTCGGCGTCCAGCGGGGCGTCGAGGTTGATGTCGACGGCCACCACCTGCTGGCCGGGCCGGTGGCAGTGCAGCACCGTGAGGCCGTTGGGCAGGGTGGCGCGCTCGGGGGCCGGGAAGGCCCACGGCTTGGCGATGCCGCCCTGCGGCTGGGGGTGGAAGGTCATGGTGGCGTCGGTCACCGGTCCGCCTCCTCGTCTGCAGTGTCGTCGGCGGGGGTGCCGTCGGCGGTGTCGTCGGCGGCGGGGGCGGTCGGCTCGTAGACGAGGACCGCGCGGTTGTCCGGGCGCAGCCGGGCGGCGGCCACGGCCTGCACCTCCTCGGCGGTGATGTCCAGGACCCGCTGGACGGCGGTCAGCGCCAGCTGCGGGTCGCCGAACAGCACGGCGTAGCGGCACAGCTGGTCGGCGCGGCCGCCGACGGTGGCGAGCTGGTCCAGCCACTCGCGCTCCAGCTGGGCCTGGGCGCGCTCCATCTCCTCGGGCGTCGGCCCCTCCGCGGCGAAGCGGGCGAGCTCCTCGTCGACGGCGGCCTCGATGGCCGGCACCTCGACGCCGCCGGAGGTCTTCACGTCCAGCCAGCCCAGCGACGGCGCTCCGGCCAGCCGGAGCAGGCCGAAGCCCGCGGCGACGGCCGTGCGGTCGCGGCGGACCAGCCGGTTGTGCAGCCGCGAGGACTCGCCGCCGCCGAGCACGGTCAGCGCCAGGTCGGCGGCGTCGGCCTCCCGGGTCCCGTCGTGCGGCAGCCGGTAGGCGGCCATCAGGGCGCGGGCGGGCACCTCCTCCTCGACAACCTCGCGCAGCTGCCCGCCGAGCACGTCGGGCAGCGAGCCGTCACGCGGCGGCTGCTTGCCGTCGTGCCCGGGGATGGTGCCGAAGTACTTCTCGATCCAGGCGAGCGTCTGCTCCGGGTCGATGTCGCCGACGACGGAGAGCACCGCGTTGTTCGGCGCGTAGTAGGTGCGGAAGAAGTTCCGCGCGTCCTCCAGCGAGGCGGCGTCCAGGTCGGCCATCGAGCCGATCGGGGTGTGGTGGTACGGGTGGCCCTCGGGGTAGACCATCGCGGTCAGCTTCTCGAAGGCGGTGCCGTACGGGACGTTGTCGTAGCGCTGGCGCCGCTCGTTCTTGACGACGTCGCGCTGGTTCTCCATGCTCTCCTCGTCCAGCGCGGTGAGGAGGCTGCCCATGCGGTCGGCCTCCAGCCAGAGCGCGAGCTCCAGCTGGTGGGCGGGCATGGTCTCGAAGTAGTTGGTCCGCTCGAAGCTGGTGGTGCCGTTCAGGGAGCCGCCGGCGCCCTGCACCAGCTCGAAGTGGCCGTTGCCCGGGACGCTCGACGAGCCCTGGAACATCAGGTGCTCGAAGAGGTGAGCCAGACCCGTACGGCCCTTGACCTCGTGGCGCGACCCGACGTCGTACCAGAGGCACACCGCGGCGACCGGGGTGAGGTGGTCCTCGGAGAGCACCACCCGCAGGCCGTTGGCCAGGCGGTGCTCGGTCGCTGTCAGGCCGCCGGAGCCGGCCTGTTGCGTGGCCGTGTGACCCATCGGCATGTACGTCCCTTCGATCGCTGGGGGGAGAAATGCTGCCACTGTATGCAAGCGCGGTGACGCCTGGCGAAGTTCCCGCACGACCGGGCCGCTACGCTTCCGCGATCGGCGCGTGTCGGGTAACCGGACGCTGATGTTCCATTCCTGGTGTCCAACGTACGGTGCACCGGCCGGCGCCGTGACGCGCTGGGTTCCCCGGCCGGCCCGCCGGGGCGCACGCCCCCGCAGCGGGCCGGGTACCGCCGCGCCCCGGCCGGGTCGTGGAACGCGCTGTCGGTCGCGGGGTCCACAATGGTCCGCGTCAGCACCCGCTCAGGCAGTTCTAAGGAGCAGCAGCCGAGATGGCCCGCCGCAGTACGAAGACCCCGCCGCCCGACGACTTCGAGGAGCGCATCCTCGACATCGACGTCGTGGACGAGATGCAGGGCTCCTTCCTGGAGTACGCCTACTCGGTCATCTACTCGCGCGCGCTCCCCGACGCCCGCGACGGGATGAAGCCCGTGCACCGGCGCATCGTCTACCAGATGAACGAGATGGGCCTGCGCCCGGAGCGCGGGTACGTGAAGTGCGCGCGCGTCGTCGGCGAGGTGATGGGTAAGCTCCACCCGCACGGCGACGCGTCGATCTACGACGCCCTGGTCCGCATGGCGCAGCCGTTCTCGATGCGGCTGCCGCTGGTCGACGGGCACGGCAACTTCGGTTCGCTGGGGAACGACGACCCACCGGCCGCCATGCGTTACACCGAGTGCCGGATGGCCTCGGCGACCTCCCTGATGACCGAGTCGATCGACGAGGACACCGTCGACTTCACGCCGAACTACGACGGCCAGGAGCAGGAACCGGTCACCCTGCCGGCCGCCTATCCGAACCTGCTGGTCAACGGCGCGTCCGGGATCGCGGTCGGCATGGCGACCAACATGCCGCCGCACAACCTGGGTGAAGTGATCGCCGCCGCCCGCCACCTGATCAAGCACCCGGGCGCGGACCTCGAGACGCTGATGAAGCACGTCCCGGGGCCGGACCTGCCGACCGGCGGCCGGATCGTGGGGCTGAACGGCATCCGCGACGCCTACGAGACGGGCCGCGGCAGCTTCAAGATCCGCGCGACGGTCGCGGTGGAGGACGTCACCGCCCGGCGCAAGGGCCTGGTCGTCACGGAACTCCCCTTCACGGTGGGCCCGGAGAAGGTGATCTCCAAGATCAAGGACCTGGTCGGCTCGAAGAAGCTCCAGGGCATCGCGGACGTCAAGGACCTCACCGACCGGGCGCACGGGCTGCGCCTGGTGATCGAGATCAAGAACGGCTTCAACCCCGAGGCCGTACTGGAGCAGCTCTACAAGCTGACGCCGATGGAGGAGTCCTTCGGCATCAACAACGTGGCGCTGGTGGACGGCCAGCCGCTGACGCTGGGCCTCAAGGAGCTGCTGGAGGTCTATCTGGACCACCGCTTCGAGGTGGTCCGGCGGCGCAGCGAGTTCCGGCGCACCAAGCGCCGCGACCGGCTGCACCTGGTCGAGGGCCTGCTGATCGCGCTGATCGACATCGACGAGGTCATCAGGATCATCCGGTCGAGTGAGAACTCCGCGGAGGCCAAGCAGAGCCTGATCGCCCGCTTCTCGCTCAGCGACATCCAGACCCAGTACATCCTGGACACCCCGCTGCGCCGGCTGACCAAGTTCGACCGGCTGGAGCTGGAGTCCGAGCGCGACCGGCTGGGCGAGGAGATCGAGAAGCTCACCCGGATCCTGGAGTCGGACGCGGAGCTGCGCAAGCTGGTCTCGGCCGAACTGGGCCAGGTGGCGAAGAAGTTCGACACCGACCGGCGGACGGTGCTGCTGGAGTCGGCGGGCGCGCCGGTCACGGCGGTACCGCTGGAGGTCGCCGACGACCCGTGCCGGGTGCTGCTGTCCTCCACCGGGCTGCTGGCGCGCACGGCCGGCTCCGAGCCGCTCGGGGACACGGGCGGCAAGCGCGTCAAGCACGATGTGATCGTCTCCGCGGTCCCGGCCACGGCCCGTGCGGACGTGGGCGCGGTGACCTCGACGGGCCGCCTGCTGCGGCTCCCGGTGATCGACCTGCCGATGCTTCCGGAGACCGCCGGCGCCCCGAACCTCGCGGGCGGCGCTCCGATCGCGGAGTTCCTGACGCTGGAGGCGGACGAGACGCTGGTCTGCCTGACCACGCTGGACGAGTCCTCGCCCGGCCTCGCGCTCGGCACCCAACAGGGTGTGGTGAAGCGCGTGGTGCCGGACTACCCGGCCCACAAGGACGAGTTGGAGGTCGTCTCGCTCCGCGAGGGCGACCGGATCGTCGGCGCCGTCGAGCTGCGCACCGGCGAGGAGGATCTGGTCTTCGTCACCGACGAGGCCCAGTTGCTGCGCTACCCGGCCGCCCAGGTGCGGCCGCAGGGCCGCGCGGCGGGCGGCATGGCGGGCATCAAGCTCGGGGCGGACGTCAAGGTGATCTCGTTCGCCGCGGTGGACCCGGCGGCGGACGCCGCGGTGTTCACGGTCGCGGGTGCCCGGGGCACCCTCGGCGGCCCGGCGCAGAGCTCGGCCAAGCTGACGCCGTTCGACCAGTACCCGCGCAAGGGCCGGGCCACCGGCGGGGTGCGCTGTCACCGCTTCCTGAAGGGCGAGGACGGCCTCGTGCTGGCCTGGGTGGGGACGACTCCGGCCCGCGCGGCCACCGCCACCGGCACACCGGCGGACCTGCCCGAGCCGGATCCGCGGCGCGACGGCTCGGGGCTGCCGCTGCCCAAGGCGGTGGCCGTGGTGGCGGGACCGGTGTAGCCGCTCCCACTCCCCCGGACCGGGGCCGACGCGGCACGGTCCGGGGCGACGCGGCGCGGTCCGGGCCACGCCCGGGCCCGCCGTCCGCGGTGGGACAGCCCCGCCCGGCCGGGCGGGCGCCCCCGGTGACAGGCCTGCCCGGCCCAGGGCACCCGGCGCACAGAAGCGGAAGTCCCGCGCTACTCCTGCACGTAGCGGAGCACGCCCCACATGCTGCGCGGCCCCGTGTCGTCCGCACCCGTGTCGTCCGGAGCCGTGTCGTCCGCACCCGTCGCGTCCGCACCCGTCGCGTCCGGCCCGGCCTCGTCCCGCTCGGTCCGTACGCACGCCGCGAGATCCCGGCGCAGCGCCTCGGCGTCGATGCCGGAGCCGATCAGCACCAGATGCGTCGTCCGGCGCTCCCCGCGCGCCCAGGGCGAAGGGTGGAAGCGCAGGAAGTCGCCGACGGCGTGCAGGGAGAACTTCTGCCGGTGCCCGTCCACCCCGAAGTGGACGAACCCCTTGATGCGGTAGAGCCCCTTCGGCCGGCTGTCCAGGAATTCCATGAACCGCCGCGGGTCCAGGGGGCCGGGTGAACTGAACGCGACGCTGTCGTAGGCGGCGTGCAGATGCTCCCCGTGCTCGTCGTCGGCGCTGCACAGCTCGTCGAAGGAGAGCTGCCGCACCGCCTCCTCCCGCTCCGCCCGGCGCTCGAAGAGGAGTTCCGGATCCAGCCGGCCGTGGGAGGCCGCGACGACCGGCCGCCCGGGGCCGAGTTCCGCGAGCAGCCCGAGGAGCCGCTGCTGCTCCTCCGCGTCGATCCGGTCGGTCTTGTTCAGCACCACCAGATCGGCGACGCCCAGATGCCGGTCGATCTCCGGGTGCCGGGCCCGGGTGTCCGCGAACTCGGCGGCGTCCACCACCTCGATCAGCCCGCCGTAGACGATGTGCCGGTTCGTGCTGGAGAGGATCATCCTGACCATGGTCTCCGGCTCGGCCAGACCGCTCGCCTCGATGACGATGGCGTCGAGCCGGGCCGCGGGGCGCGCGAGACGGTCCAGGATGCCGTCCAGATCGCTGGTGTCGACCGCGCAGCAGAGGCAGCCGTTGCCCAGCGAGACCATCGCGTCGACCTGTCCGGCCACCGTCATGGCGTCGATCCCGACGCTGCCGAAGTCGTTGACGACGGCGCCGATCCGGTTCCCCCTGCTGTTGCGCAGCAGATGGTTGAGCATCGTCGTCTTGCCGGACCCCAGGAACCCGGCGAGCACGATGACCGGGATCTGCTTCTTGGCCACGGACTCGGCCTCCATGATGCGGGCGGGAGCAGGGCACGGGACGGCAGCCGATCGTATCGGGCGGTCCGGGACGGGCATCCGCCCGGGGACCGCGCACGGCCCCTCCCCGCGCCCCCGTCGCCGCTCCTGTACGCCCGCCTGCCGCCCGGTGCGCCGGCCGCCGCCCCGTTCCCGCCGGAGCTCACCGTTCGGGCCCTCGGCGCCCTCCGGAAGCGCCGGAGAACGGCCTCGGACCGGCCCGGGATTAGGCTCACCTGCTGTGAATGCCTGTACGACCGCCTCGTGGGATCTGGCCGAGCCCGTGGAGGCCACCGCGGCCACCGCCCCGACCTGGCTGCTCATCGAACAGCCGGGCCCCTGGGGCGCCAAGGCCGCCACCTCCAGCCACCTCGATCCGGAGCTCGGGCGCGCCCTGGAGCGGGCCGCCCAGGGCACCGGCGTACGGGTCGCGCTGATCCGGCGCCCCGGCCCGCACGCCGACCCCCACGGCCCCGCCCCGCGCCGGGTCCACGTCGCGCACACGCTGCCCGGCCGGTCCTGGATCCGGACCGCCGAGCTCGGCTCCGGGACGGGCGCCGACGGCCCCGAACAGCTCCTGGACCTCGACTTCGCCGCCCTCGGCGCCGGCCGGCACCAGGGCCTCTGGGAGGCATACGAGGGCGGGCCGCTCGCCCTGGTCTGCACCAACGGCAAGCGCGACCGGTGCTGCGCGCTGCTCGGCCGCCCGCTCGCCGCCGAGCTTGCGGCGGACGGGGACGAGAGCGTCTGGGAGGTCACCCACATCGGCGGGCACCGCTTCGCCCCCACCTTCATGCTGCTCCCGTACGGCTACGCCTACGGGCGGGCCACCGCGCACACCGCCAAGGGCGCGCTGGAGGCCGCGCGGCTGGGCCGGATCGTCACCGCGGGCTCGCGCGGCCGCTCGGCCTGGGACCGGCCCGGCCAGGCCGCGGACCTCGCCGTCCGGAGGCTCACCGGCGAGGACCGGGAGGACGCGCTGGACATCGTCCGGACGGAGGCCCTGCCCGAGGGGCCGCCTCCCCACTGGACCGTGACCGTGGCCCACACCGACGGCCGGAGCTGGCAGGTGGAGGTGGCCCGGTCGGCCGCGGAACCGCCGCGTCCGGAGAGCTGCGGGGCCGCGCCGGGCTCCCCCGCGCGCATGGACGTCCTGTCCGTCCGCGCCCTGCCCGGCGGAACCGGCTGACGCTCCTCCCCTCCGGCCCCTGTTCTGCGCCTTTTGCTCGCGCTAGAACAGCTCAGGCACCGCCCCCTCCCCGCGGGAGCGGCGCGACGGGCCCCGGCTGCCGCGTCGGCCGCCTACCCTTCGTTCACACGACCGAAGCGGAGGGGAGCCTTCCGCAGCCGGGTGGCGAGCGGTGCACGAGCGACGGAGCGGAGGCGGACGGATGCGGATCGGATGGCCCCGTCGTGTCTTCTCCCAGGTGCTGCTCACCCAGCTCGTCATCGCCGCCGGCGTCACCGCCCTCGCCACCGGGCTCTTCCTCGCCCCGCTCAGCGCCCAGCTCGACGACCAGGCGATGCGCCGCGCCCTGGCGATAGCCCAGACCACGGCGGCCCGCCCCGGGCTGGCGGACGCGGTCGGGACGACCCGGCCCACCCCGCACGGTCCGGTGCAGGGCGAGGCCGAGCGCGTCCGCCGCTCCACCGGCGCCGAGTACGTCGTGATCATGGACGACCACGGTGTCCGCTGGTCGCACCCGTCGCCGGACCGGATCGGCCGGCACGTCTCCACCGACCCCAGCCGGGCACTCGCGGGCCACGAGGTCATGCAGATCGACAACGGCACCCTCGGCCGCTCGGCCCGCGGCAAGGTGCCGCTGCGCGACGGCGAGGGCGGGATCGTCGGCGCCGTCTCGGTCGGCATCGCCTACGAGAGCGTGCGCGACCGGCTGCTGGCCGTCGTCCCCGGCCTCCTGGTGTACGCCGGCGGAGCCCTCGCCGTCGCCGCCCTCGCCTCCTACGTGGTGTCCCGCAGACTCCAGCGCCGCACCCACGACCTGGCCTTCTCCGACATCTCCGCGCTGCTCGCCGAGCGCGAGGCGATGCTCCACGGCATCCGCGAGGGCGTCGTCGCCCTCGATGCCCGGGGCAGGATCCGGCTGCTGAACGACGAGGCCCAGCGCCTGCTGGGGCTGGACGCGCGGGACACCGGGCGCCCGCTGGACGAGGCACTCGGCCCGGGGCGGACGACCGATGTGCTGGCCGGACGGGTGACCGGCGAGGATCTGCTCACCGTCAGTGCCAACCGGGTCCTCGTCGCCAACCGGATGCCCACCGACGACGGCGGAGCCGTGGCCACCCTGCGGGACCGCACCGAACTGGAGCGGCTCGGGCGGGAGCTGGACGGCACCCACGGGCTGATCGACGCGCTGCGGGCTCAGGACCATGAGCACGCCAACCGCCTGCACACCCTGCTGGGGCTGCTGGAGCTCGGTCTGCACGACGAGGCCGTGGAGTTCGTGACCGAGGCCGTCGGCGTGCACCGGGCCACCGCGGAACAGGTCGCCGAGCAGGTGCGCGACCCGCTGCTGGCCGCCCTGCTGGTCGGCAAGGCCACGGTGGCGGCCGAGCGCGGCGCCGCGCTCCGGATCGGCCCGCGCACCAGCTTCCCGGACCGCGTGGTGGATCCGCGGGGCCTGGTGACCGTGCTGGGGAACCTCGTGGACAACGCGCTGGACGCAACGGCCGGGACGCCGCGGCCCGAGGTCGAGGTGGAACTGCGGGCGGAGGGCCGCACCGCGGTCCTGCGCGTCGGCGACCGCGGCCCCGGCGTCCCGCCGGAACACCGCGAGCTGATCTTCACCGAGGGCTGGTCCACCAAGGAGCGCCCGCCGCACGGCGGGCGCGGCATCGGGCTGGCCCTGGTGCGCCGGCTGGCCGAGCGGCAGGGAGGCAGCGCCACGGTGGCCGACCGGGAGGGCGGCGGGGCAGAGTTCACCGTGGTCCTGCCGGAGGCCCTGGCCACGGCGACGGCCCGGCCCGGCCCGGACGAGGCCGGGCTGACGGCGACGGGGGAGACACGATGATCGACGTGCTGGTGGTGGACGACGACCTGCGGGTCGCGGAGATCAACGCGGCCTATGTGCGGAAGGTGGCCGGCTTCCGCGTCGCCGGTACGGCCCACACGGCCGCCGAGGCCCTCGCCTTCCTCCAGCAGCACGAGGTCGATCTGGTGCTGCTCGACCACTACCTCCCGGACGAGACCGGGCTGGCGCTGGTGCGCCGGCTGCGCGACCTCGGCCGCCACACCGACGTGATCATGGTGACGGCCGCCCGGGACATCGCCACGGTCCAGGACGCGATGCGCCTCGGCGCGCTGCAGTACCTGGTGAAGCCGTTCACCTTCGCCGGGCTGCGCACCAGACTCGACGCCTACGCGGATCTGCGGCGCGCTCTCGCCGACGGCGGTGACGCCGAGCAGGAACAAGTGGACCGGATCTTCGGCGCGTTCGGCGCGGCCTCCGCCGCCCCCGCCGAACTGCCCAAGGGCCACTCCGCGCTGACCGCCGACCGCGTACGGGAGGTGCTGCGCGGCGCGTCGGGCCCGCTGTCGGCCCAGGAGGTCGCCGACCGGTGCGGCCTCAGCCGGCAGACCGCCCAGCGGTATCTGAAGCTGCTGGAACGCGCCGGCCGGGTGCGGATGAACCTCAAGTACGGCGAGACGGGCCGCCCGGAGCACCGCTACACCTGGCGCCGGCCCGGCTGAGGCGACCGCCCCACCGCGCGAGCGGCCAGGCGGGCCGCCGTGGTTCGTGAAACGGGGCCCGCCCCGGGGACCGTGCCGCGCGACGAGCACGGCACGATCCGGCAGGACGGGCCCCGAGGGCACACCGGGCGGACCGGCTCCGGACCACAGGCGCTACGCGGCCCCCGCACCGGTGAGGGCCCGGACCTCGGTCTCCGCGTGCTTGGCGGGCTCGGCGGCCTCGGCCGAGGTGACCGTCCCGAGCCAGCCCGCGAGGAAGCCCAACGGCACCGAGACCAGCCCCGGGTTCTGCAGCGGGAAGAGGTGGAAGTCCATGCCCGGGAAGATCGACTCGGGGCTGCCGGAGACCACCGGCGAGAGCACCACCAGCACCACGGCCGGGGCCAGTCCGCCGTACACGGACCAGACCGCCCCACGGGTGGTGAACCGGCTCCAGAACAGCGAGTAGAGCAGCGCCGGAAGGTTGGCCGAGGCCGCGACGGCGAAGGCCAGGCCGACCAGGAAGGCCACATTGAGATCCTGTGCGAGCAGCCCCAGCGCGATCGCCACCGCACCGATGCCGACCGTGGCGACCCGGGCCACGGCGACCTCACTGCGCTGCTGGGTGACCTTGCGGCGCAGCGACGCGTACAGGTCGTGGGCCACCGAGGCGGAGGAGGCGAGGGTGATGCCCGCGACCACCGCGAGGATGGTGGCGAAGGCGACCGCGGCGACGACCGCGAACAGCACCGTGCCCCCGGTGGACCCCTGACCGCCGCCCAGGTCGAGGGCGAGCAGCGGAAGGGCGGTGTTCCCGGCCGGGTTGGAGGCGTGGACGACATCGGGCCCGACGACGGCCGCGGCGCCGAAGCCGAGCACGATCGTCATCAGGTAGAAGCCGCCGATCAGCACGATGGACCAGACGGCCGACCGGCGCGCGGCCCGCGCGGTCGGCACCGTGTAGAAGCGGGAGAGGATGTGCGGCAGCCCGGCGGTGCCCAGGACGAGCGCGAGGCCGAGGCTGATGAAGTCCAGCCGGGCGGTCCAGTCGCCCCCGTACTTCAGCCCCGGGGCGAGGAAGTCGCTGCCGTGCCCACTGCGGTCCGCGGCGGTGGTCAGCAGGGCACCGAGATCGAAGTCGAAGCGCACCAGCACGAAGACGGTGAGCCCGATCGTCCCGCCCATCAGCAGCACGGCCTTGACGATCTGGATCCAGGTGGTGGCCCGCATGCCGCCGAAGGCCACGTAGACGACCATCAGCGCCCCGACGCCGACCACCGTCCAGGCGCGGGCGTGCGGCCCGGAGCCGCCCAGCAGCAGCGCCACCAGACTGCCCGCACCCACCATCTGCGCGACGAGGTACAGCACGGAGACCGTGATCGAGGAGGTTCCCACGGCGATCCGGACGGGGCGCTCCCGCATCCGCGCCGCCACGACGTCGGCCAGGGTGAACCGGCCGCAGTTGCGGACGAGTTCGGCGATCAGGAGCAGGACCACCAGCCACGCCACGAAGAAGCCGACGGAGTAGAGCATGCCGTCGTAGCCGAAGAGGGCGATCAGCCCGGAGATCCCCAGGAACGAGGCGGCCGACATGTAGTCACCGGCGATCGCGAACCCGTTCTCCATGGGTGTGAAGAGGCGCCCTCCGGTGTAGAACTCCTCCGCCGAGCCCTGGCGCTTGCGGCTCACCCAGGTGGTGATCGCCAGGGTCAGCGCGACGAACGCGCTGAACAGCACCAACGCGAGCGTCTGCTGTTCCACCGTCAGGGTCTGGGTGGTCACATCGCTCGCGGTCAGCACCGGGGTCGTCGTGCCCTGTCCGGTCAACGGTCCTGCTCCCGCGCCATGTCCTGCTGCCTGTTCTGCTCGAAGACGATCCACCGCAGGTCCAGCGCCGGCTTGTCCCGCCGCAGCCGGGCATGGCGGGCGTAGGCAAAGGTCAGCAGGAACGTGGTGGCGAACTGGGCGAGCCCGGCCACCATGGCGACGTTCAGCGCGCCCACCACCGGCCGCGCCATCAGGCCGGGGGCGGTGGTGGCGGCGATCACATAGGCGAAGTACCAGGCGAGGAAGGCGACACAGGCGGGCAGGACGAACCGGCGGTACCGGCTGCGCACCTCCTGGAAGGCCGCGCTCCGCTGTACTTCGAGATAGATGTCGGCGGTGGACTCCGGCCCGGCCGCCGCCTGCTGCGGGGCCGCTTCACCGGACGCGGCCGGTGGCGACTCCGGCGGCGGGGCAGGGGCTGGAACCGGTGCTTCCGGCGGCGCGCTCTCGTCGGCGGACTCGCCCCAGCCCGAGGCGATCACGTCGTACCAGGGGTCGTCCAGCCGGATCGTCCCGGCTTCACGCCCGTCGTGCTTCTCCACCCGAACTCTCCTTGATCCGCGGCCTCGTTGGCCACGCCTCCCAAGGATGGACAGAGCGGGAACATCCGGGCCTGCACAATCCCGGACCTTCACCCCATCAGGTGACGGATGTCCCCGGCGGCCTCACCGGTCCACGACGTCCCAGGTCACACCGGCCGGCCGAGGAGCGCCGCCCTGCGACGACGCCCCGGCCGGGCACAGCCGGAGCCCCGTCCGAGACCGTCCGCGCCCGACCCCGGGCGTGCGTGTCCCACACCCGCGCCCCGGCCCACGGACGTACGCCCCGCACCCGGCACCCCACCCGGCACCCGGTCGGAGGAAGCGCCGGACGGCGGGGCGCTCGCACGCGGACGGCCGCCGCCCGGGACTCCCACCGGGCGACGGCCGTGAACTGCGGGCAGGGTGCTCAGGTGTCGATGCGCGAGCGGTCCAGCGTGGCCGCCGAGCTCGAGATGAACTCCTTGCGCGGCGCCACCTCGTTGCCCATGAGCAGGTCGAAGATCTGCTCGGCCGACTCCAGGTCGCCGATGTTGATCCGGCGCAGCGTCCGGTGCCGCGGGTCCATGGTGGTCTCCGCCAGCTGGTCCGCGTCCATCTCGCCGAGGCCCTTGTACCGCTGGATGGACTCCTTGAACTTGATCCCCTTGCGCTGGAACTCCAGCAGCGTGGAGCGCAGTTCGTTGTCCGAGTACGTGTAGACGTACTTGTCCTGCCCCTTCTTGGGGTGCGTCAGCTCGACCCGGTGCAGCGGCGGCACCGCGGCGAACACCCGCCCCGCCTCGACCATCGGCCGCATGTAGCGCTGGAACAGGGTCAGCAGCAGACAGCGGATGTGGGCCCCGTCCACATCGGCGTCGACCAGGAGCACGATCTTGCCGTAGCGGGCCTGGTCGATGTCGAAGGTCCGGCCGGACCCGGCTCCTATGACCTGGATGATCGCTCCGCACTCGGCGTTTTTCAGCATGTCCGAGACGGACGACTTCTGAACGTTGAGGATCTTCCCGCGGATCGGCAGCAGCGCCTGGAACTCGGAGTTCCGGGCCAGCTTGGCGGTGCCGAGGGCCGAGTCGCCCTCCACGATGAACAGCTCGCTGCGCTCGACGTCGTCGCTGCGGCAGTCGGCGAGCTTCGCCGGGAGCGAGGAGGACTCCAGCGCCGTCTTCCGGCGCTGCGCCTCCTTGTGCTGACGGGCCGCGATCCGCGTGCGGGCGGCGGCGACCACCTTCTCCAGCACCGACCGGGCCTGCGCCTTGTGGTCCCGCTTGGTCGAGGTCAGGAAGGCCTTGAGCTCCTTGGCCACGACCTGCGCGACGATCCGGGACGCGGCCGAGGTGCCGAGCACCTCCTTGGTCTGCCCCTCGAACTGCGGCTCGGCCAGCCGGACGGTGACGACCGCGGTGAGCCCCTCCATGGCGTCGTCCTTGACGACGTCGTCCTCGGCGACGCGGAGGATCTTGTTGGAGCGCAGCGCCTCGTTGACCGTCTTGGTGATGGAGCGCTCGAAGCCCGAGACGTGGGTGCCGCCCTTGGGGGTCGCGATGATGTTCACGAACGACTTGACCGTCGTGTCGTAGCCGGTGCCCCAGCGCAGCGCGATGTCGACCCCGAGCTCCCGGGTGACCTCGGTGGGCGTCATGTGGCCCCGGTCGTCCAGAACCGGCACGGTCTCCTTGAAGGTGCCCTGGCCGCTCAGCCGGAGGACGTCGCAGACGGCCTTGTCCTGGGCGAGGTATTCGCAGAACTCGCTGATGCCGCCGTCGTAGCGGAAGGTCTCCTCGGTCGGCGCCCCGGAGCCCTCCGGCCCGCCGGCCGTCCGCTCGTCGCGGACGAGGATGGTCAGGCCGGGCACCAGGAACGCCGTCTGCCGGGCCCGGGCGTACAGGGTGTCCAGCGAGAGCTTGGCGTCCTTGAGGAAGATCTGGCGGTCCGCCCAGTAGCGGACACGGGTCCCCCGCCGGTTCTTCGGCACCTTCTTGGCCTTGAGGAGGCCGCTGGAGGGGTCGAAGGGGGCGTCGGTGCCGGACTCGGTGAAGATCCCCGGGACGCCGCGCCGGAAGCTGATGGCGTGGGTGTGGCCCGCGCGGTCGACCTCGACGTCCAGGCGCGAGGAGAGCGCGTTGACGACCGAGGCGCCGACGCCGTGCAGGCCGCCGGAGGCCGCGTACGAGCCGCCGCCGAACTTGCCGCCCGCGTGCAGCTTGGTCATCACCACCTCGACGCCGGAGAGGCCGGTCTTCGGCTCGACGTCGACCGGGATGCCGCGGCCGTTGTCCCGGACCTCGACCGACCCGTCGTCGTGGAGGATCACATCGATGCGGTCGCAGTGACCGCCGAGGGCTTCGTCGACGGAGTTGTCGATGATCTCCCAGAGGCAGTGCATGAGGCCCCGGCTGTCGGTCGAGCCGATGTACATGCCGGGCCGCTTGCGCACCGCCTCCAGGCCCTCCAGGACGAGCAGGTGCCGCGCTGTGTAGTTGGAACCGTCTCGGTCTGCTCCCGTCAGCAGCGCAGTGGACGGCACGGACGTCTCGGCGGTCACGCGGTTCGCTCCTCGCTGAATTTCTGGTGGGTCCACTGGGGGACCCGGTGGTGGCTTGGTCGCCCGTCAGAGGGTACCGAGGCCTGATAGAGCCTTTGCGCCGCCACCCGTGAGAAAGTCCATGCTAGCCCCATTTCGTTCGTACGTTCGATACCTCATTCGGGTGACGCGTACATCACGTTCCCTTCCAGGCATGAACCATTTAGGCTCCGGGCACGTCCTCATGAACAACCGGCAATCCAGCCGGACGGACAAACCACGACAAGCGCGATGAATACGTAAGCCCCGAGCACTACGGCTCATTCGCCGCCAACCGGCAGCATCCGATCACCCCGGAAGGAACTTTCGAAGGAAAGGCACGAGCGGGAACGTTTTCGGCCTGGTTGGATGTTGACCCTGGTACGACAGCTCGTCGAGCTAGAGAAGAGGCGACGTGACTACTGTTCTGACCCCCGCGAGCCCGCTGACGGCCGCTGACCGCTGCGACCGCTGCGGCGCCCAGGCCTACCTGCGCGTCGTCCTGATGAGCGGCGGTGAACTGCTCTTCTGCGCCCACCACGGACGCAAGTTCGAGCCGGAACTCAAGAAGATCGCCGCGGAAATACAGGACGAGACGGAGCGTCTCACCGCTCCGGCTTCGGCCCCCGACGAGGAACGCTGACGCTTCGCACCACGACGAGCCAGTGCCGGCCCAGGGCCGGTCGGCGGGCGGTTACCCCTGACACCAGGGGGTAACCGCCCGTTTCTCTGTCCGGCCGCGTCCGGCACGGGCCATCCGGTCCGCCGTCAGGACCGCGCCGCTCCTCCGTCAGGACCGCGCCGCGACCAGGCCGGCGACGGCCGAGATCCTGGTGTAGACGCCGGGCTGACCGGCCTCCCCGCACCCGCTCCCCCACGAGACCAGGCCGATCAGCCGCCCATGGGCCATGAGCGGCCCTCCGCTGTCCCCCTGACAGGCGTCGCGCCCACCCCCGGGCTCTCCGGCGCACACCATGGAGTCGGCCTCGTAGCGGCCGTCCTGGGTCCCTGGATAGGCGTTCCGGCACACCGCGTCGTCCAGCACCGCCACACCGGCGGCGTGCAGGATCGAGGAGTAGGTGCCGCGCCCGGTGGTGTCGCCCCAGCCGTACACCATGGCCTGAGTACCGGGCCGGTACGCGCCGTCCCCGGCGGGCGCCATGGGCGCTACGTAGCTCTGCGGCAGCGCCGACGCGAGAGTGAGCACCGCGACGTCGCCGGCGTTGGTCGTGGGGTTGTAGGCGGGGTTGACCCAGACGTCGCGCACCGCGACCTCCTGGCCCGCCCGACCCCGCAGATCGTCCCGCCCGGCGATCACCTGGAGGTCGCGCACGGCGCTCCGGTCGGTCCCGAGCACCTCGCGGCTCATGCAGTGCGCCGCGGTGAGCACCGTCGACCGGCCGACCACGACGGCGCCGCAGAACTGCCCCGACCTGCTACTGCCGAAGCGGTCCCGGCTGGCGAGCGCCACCGCCCAGGGACTCTGGTTCACCGGGACCTGCCGGCCTCCTATGATCACGCTGTCCGCGGCGGCGGGAGTGGGCGCCACCAGGGAGGGACCGACGGCGACGGACGTCAGTGCCAGCGCACCCATCAGCGCGCGGGGGATGGAAGGCATACTCACTCCTGACTCTATGGCGCCATGTGCACACCCAGGGTGACCCAAACGGACACGGTCCGCACCCGGACGGACGCATTCAGGAAGCACGAAGGCCCGGAACCCCGCTAGGGGTTCCGGGCCGACGCGCTACGGCGTACCGATCAGTCGAGGTAGTCGCGCAGCACCTGCGAACGGGACGGGTGGCGCAGCTTCGACATGGTCTTGGACTCGATCTGCCGGATGCGCTCACGCGTCACGCCGTAGACCTTGCCGATCTCGTCCAGCGTCTTCGGCTGCCCGTCGGTGAGCCCGAACCGCATGGACACGACTCCGGCCTCGCGCTCGCTGAGCGTGTCGAGGACCGAGTGCAGCTGCTCCTGGAGGAGCGTGAAGCTCACCGCGTCGGCCGGGACGACGGCCTCGGAGTCCTCGATGAGGTCACCGAACTCGCTGTCGCCGTCCTCGCCCAGCGGGGTGTGCAGGGAGATGGGCTCGCGGCCGTACTTCTGGACCTCGATGACCTTCTCCGGGGTCATGTCGAGCTCCTTGGCCAGCTCCTCCGGGGTCGGCTCGCGGCCGAGGTCCTGGAGCATCTGGCGCTGGACGCGCGCGAGCTTGTTGATGACCTCGACCATGTGCACCGGGATACGGATGGTGCGGGCCTGGTCGGCCATCGCGCGGGTGATCGCCTGCCGGATCCACCAGGTGGCATACGTGGAGAACTTGTAGCCCTTGGTGTAGTCGAACTTCTCGACGGCACGGATCAGACCGAGGTTGCCCTCCTGGATGAGGTCCAGGAAGAGCATGCCGCGACCCGTGTAGCGCTTGGCCAGGGACACCACGAGGCGGAGGTTCGCCTCGAGCAGGTGGTTCTTGGCTCGGCGGCCGTCCTCAGCGATGATCTCCAGCTCGCGCTTGAGCTTCGGGGCGAGCTTGTCGGAGTTCGACAGCTTGTCCTCGGCGAAGAGACCGGCCTCGATGCGCTTGGCGAGCTCGACCTCCTGCTCCGCGTTGAGCAGCGGGACCTTGCCGATCTGCTTGAGGTAGTCCTTGACCGGGTCCGCGGTGGCACCGGCGGCGGCGACCTGCTGGGCGGGGGCGTCGTCCTCGTCCTCGTCGGACAGGACGAAGCCCGCGTTCTCCGGCTCGCCCTCGGCGCCCTCGGCGGCGGGCTTGCCGGGGGCCGCCGGCTCCTCCACCACGTCGTCGACGTCGAGCAGCTCGTCGGCTTCCTTCTTGGCGGCGGTCTTCTTGGCCACCGTCTTCTTGGCGGCGGCCTTCTTCGCGACCGTCTTCTTGGCGACGGTCTTCTTCGCGGCCGCCTTCTTGGCGGGCGCGGCCGTCGACTCGTCCTCGGCGGAGGCCGTGGAGCGCGAGACGGCGGACTCGGCGGGGGCGGCGGCCTTCTTGGCCGCGGCCGTCTTGGAGGCGACGGTCTTGGTGGCGGTGCGCTTGGCCGGGCTCTTCGCTGCGACGCTCTTACGGGTGCGCTTGGGCGCCTCCGCGGCACTGACCATCAGCGTCACACCCTCCTCGTCGAGGATCTGGTTGAGGCTGCGCAGAACGTTCTTCCACTGGGTTGGCGGAATCTGGTCAGCCTCGAAGGCCCGACGCACGTCGTCGCCGGCGATCTGCCCATCAGCCTTTCCCCGCTCGATGAGCGCCATGACAGACTCGGACTCGGCGATCTCCGGCGGGAGCGTACGGGATGTGCTGGCCGACACGAACAACCTCTCGGAACGATGGAAACGGCTTCCGGCTCGGTCCACAACGGACCGGAGCCGACGACCGTCGGCGGGGGATGGACCGACGACGCGGGCGGAACCGCCGAGCAACACAGCGTCGCGAACGACATCCGTATTCCCTCAGCGACTGTCACCTCTTAGGTCATCGCACTGCTCCGAAGAGTGTTACGCCCAATCCGCGTGGCCCGAGTCACATCGTGCACCGGTTTCGAACCGGTCATACCCGGCACATGCCCGCGACGGGCACGGATGGGGCGGCTGACCTGCGGCCGCCCCGGTCGAGGCCGCCGGATCCCCGGGCGGGATCCGGCGGCAGGCCGCCCGCCGCTCCCGCGGTCAGTGCTCACGCGGTGCGGGCACCACGCGCTCCACCTCGAGGTGCACGGTGAGCAGCTGGCGCATCGCCGCCTCCGCTCCGGCGGCGTCGCCGGCGCCGAGGGCCTCGACGATGCGCGCGTGGTTCCCGACCGAGGTCTCGCTGGGCCGTTCGCAGCCGGTGGCGGGGCCGCCGGAGACGTGGAGGGCGGACCCGACGATGCCCGACAGGTGCTCGAGCATGCGGTTGCCCGCGAGCTGCAGCAGCAGCGCGTGGAACTCGGTGTCGGCGCGGGAGAACGTGAGGGAGTCGCCCTGGGCCAGGGAGTGGCCCATGATCTCGACCATGTCGGCGAGCCGCTGCTGGACGTCCTCACGGCCGTGGCCGGCGGCGAGCCGGGCGGCGAGCGGCTCGATGGTCCAGCGCAGCTCGCACAGCTCCCGGCGCTGATCGTCGCGCTGCGGGCCGAACGCCCGCCACTCGATGATGTCCGGGTCGAGCAGGTTCCAGTCGCTCACCGGGCGGACCCGGGTCCCGACGTTCGGGCGGGCGCTGACGAGGCCCTTGGCCTCGAGGACGCGGAGCGACTCGCGGACGACGGTCCGGGAGACCTCGAAGCGCTGGCCGATCTCCTCGGGGACGAGCGGGCGGTCGGCGCCCAGGTCGCCCGAAACGATCATTTGGCCGAGCTGCTGGACGAGTTGTCCGTGCAGCCCTCGGCCCCGGCTGCCGGCGGCGCGGCGGCCGACTCTCCCCATCTCCGGGTCGGTGCCCTCCCAGGACGGGGCGGCGGGGCGCTCGGCGCCGGGAGCGTCGCCGTAGGGGTAGCGGTCAAGCTCGCCCGGACCGGGGAGGCCGGAGTCGACGGGGCGAGCCGCGGTCATCATGGTGTGCGCAAGGGTACTCACGCATCCTTTGTCGGCGACGCTCCAGGCACCCTTGAGGTCTTTGGTGAAAAGCACACGAAAGGGTGATCGCCCATCACCTCATAATTGACGCCTAATCGGAAGCAAACGGGCTCGCTCCGCCGGGGTCCGAGCAGTTCGCGCCCGGCGCCCGCGAGATCACGGCCACCAGCGGGTTCTCCCCCGCAACACCACGACCAGGTAGGCGCAGAGCAGCGCACCGAGGGACAACGCCAGCGCCTGTCCGACCGGTTGGGAACCGAGCCGCACGGCGCCGGAGACCCACGGGTCCACCCCGGAGGGCCACTGCACCAGGGAACCGGCGCGGAACAGCCCGGACAGCCCCTGGAAGGCGTGGGCCGCCGGACGTTCCAGCAGGTGCTGCACCGCGGGCACGACGAGCATGGGCACCGACAGGACGGCGACCAGTCCCATCAGCGTCGACCGGAACAGTCCGGCGGCCAGCAGCCCCGCCCAGGCGCAGCCCATGACGAGCCCGGTCCAGCCCAGCGCCGCCACCGGCCAGTCGGGGGGGAGTCCCACCGCGCCGGGCCCGAAGACCAGCCGCAGCACCAGGCCGTTGACGGCCACCGACACCGCCCCGAGCACGGTGGCGACGGCAGTGCAGACCAGGAGCTTGGCCGCCAGCAGACCGAGCCGCCTGGGCACCGGGCTGTGGCCGTGGGCGAGCGCCGGATAGCGGAACTCCTGGCCGAAGGCGAGAGCTCCGAGCAGTCCGGCACCGAACGCGGCGGGCGGCAGCGGCAGTTCCTCGGGCCAGCCGGTGAGCAGCCGTGCCGCCGAGGTGTCCCCGGCGCGGGCCAGGGGCAGGGCCACGAGCAGCGCCGTGACGAGCGCGGCGGCGGCGGCCAGCCAGCCGGTCCGCACACCGCCCGCGCGCCGCAGTTCGTAGCGCACGGGCCAGACCGGGCCGGGCGGCGACAGCCGCGGGATCGGGATGGTGGCGTCGTCGAGCAGATGCCCGGCAGCGGCGGAGGCAGGGCCGCCGTCCGGCTCGTGGGGGACCGCGGACGGGCCCATGTCCCCGACCTCGTCCGCCAGCTGGTGCACGAGGATGCCGTGCCGGAAGGCGACCTCCCCCACGTCCGCACAGGTGCTGCCGTAGACGGAGATCCGGCTTCCGCCCTCGCGGACGACCTCGACCGCCGGATTCCCGGAGTGGATCTCGTCGGTCAGCAGGGCGGAGAGCCGGGCGGCGTGCGGGGAGCGGACCGCGACCCGTGGACGCAGACGGGTCCGGGCGAACTCGGCCACGGGCTGGTCGGCGACCACGCGGCCGCCGTCCAGGGTGACCACGCGGTCCGCCAGGCGCGCGGCCTCCTTGGGGTCGTCCAGTGCCACCAGGACGGTGCCGCTCCCGGCCGCGTGGTCGCGGATCAGTCCGTGCACCCAGGCCGTCTCGCGGGACGACAGCCCCTTGGTGGGCTCGTCGAGGACGAGCGTGTGGGGGTCGCCGATCAGTGCGGCCGCCAGGCCGAGCCGGCGGTCCATGCCGCGGGAGAGCGAGCCGAGGCGCTGTTCGGTGAGGCCGCCGAGGCCGACGGCGCCGAGCACCTCATCGGCCCGCTCGGTGGGGACTCCGGCCGCGGCCGCCAGCATGCGCAGATGGTTTCCGACCGTCCGCGCGGGGTGACCGGGGACATCCCCCAGCAGCACCCCGACCTCGCGGGACGGGTGCGCCATGTGGTCCAGCGGACGCCCCTCGAAGAGGGCGACCCCGCGGCCGGGGCGGAGTTGCAGCATGAGCCGCAGGGCAGTGGTCTTGCCCGCACCGTCGGCACCGAGCAGCACGGTGACGTGTCCGGGGCGGGCTTCGAAGGTCAGTTCCTCGACGGCGGGCGGTTCACTGCGTCGGGGGGCGCTGGTCAGTCCGATGGCCTGGATCATCGCTTCTCTCGCGGGACGGGAGACCGCTCCTCGGCAAGTGCGGCAGGTACCGGAGCAAGATAACGCGACATGTCCTATTTTCCATGCGGCACGCTGCCGGTGACCGCCGACCGGGTACCTCCTCTCCCCGGGCGGCCCAACGGAGCTGACGCGCGCTCAGACCTCGGGCCGGAGCATGGGCGGGTTGAGGAGCGTCGCACCGCCCGCCCGGAACAGCTGGGCGGGGCGTCCGCCCTGACGGGTCGTCGTGCCGCCCGTGGGCACGAGGAAGCCGGGGGTGCCGGTCACCTTGCGGTGGAAGTTGCGCGGATCTAGGGCCACTCCCCACACGGCCTCGTAGACCCGGCGCAGCTCCCCGACGGTGAACTCCTGGGGGCAGAACGCGGTGGCCAGGGACGAGTACTCGATCTTCGACCGGGCGCGCTCCACGCCGTCCGCCAGGATCCGGGCGTGATCGAAGGCGAGCGGGGCCGCCTCCTCCCCGTCCCGGGTGAAGCCGCCCTCCGGCCCGAGGAGATCCTCCACGGGAGCCCACCGCACACTGTGCGCGTCACCGCCCGGACGCGGGGCGGGCAGGTCGGGTGCCAGCACCAGGTGCGCCACACTGACCACCCGCATCCGGGGGTCCCGCTTCGGCTCGCCGTAGGTGGCGAGCTGCTCGAGGTGGGCTCCGTTCACCGCCGTGGGCCCGGAGGGGTCGTGCGCCAACAGACCGGTCTCCTCGGAGAGCTCGCGGGCCGCGGCCGCCGCGAGATCCTCGTCGCCCCGCACGAAGCCGCCCGGCAGCGCCCAACGCCCCTGGTACGGAGGCTCCCCGCGGCGGACGGCCAGCGCACAGAGCGCATGCCGTCGCACCGTGAGCACGACCAGGTCGACAGTGACTGCGAAGGGCGGAAAGGCCGACGGGTCGTAGGGCGACATGCGGCGATCATAGTCGTCTGCCTGACGATAAACAGGCCCTTCGACAGGCACTTCAGGCCACACGTCGGACCGGAGTCCGGTCGTTCATCACCCCCCTTCCCCGCCGCCGGCGGTACCGACGAGTGGGCTCATCCGCTGCTCCGGGCGCCGCGGCGGCCGGTACGGCGGCGGGTGCGGCAGCGGTTCGCCTGCGCGAGCGGCCGGGTGCCGCCCCGCGACCCCCGGCCGTCCCGCCGGCCCGGTCCCCGGTCGGGCGCACGGTCCGGGACGCCACCGGCCGCGGGGCCGGGTCCGCTGCCGGTGCGGGCGGCCCGCTCCTTGCGGAGGCAGCGGCGGAGCAGCTCCGGGTCGAGCCCTTCGTTCGCTCCCTGGTGCAGCAGCTTGGCGAACACGTAGTCGGGGTCGGCCCGCAGGGCCATGCCCAGCGCCACCCGGGCGGTGGGCTCGTCCCCGGCGGCCCAGGCCACCCACCCCGCGAGCGTCAGCGGGGCCGCCGCATGATCGCGATAGGAGCCGACGCACCGCCGGGCGACCGCCCGCCAGAGGCGCAGGGCGGAGTCCACGTCCGGGGCTTCCATCCACTCCGCGGCCCGGTCGCGAGTCGTCCGGTCCTGCAGCCCCACGATGATCGCCGCGGCCTCCTCGTCCGTGACCAGGGCGTCGTCACGGAGGTCTGCGTCGTGGTGCGTGCCGACCGGTGACACACCGGCGAACCGGCCCAGGAGCCGGCGGATGAGCGCCAGCGTCTCCTCGCAGACCGCCTCCCGGGCGACACCCCCGAGGATCCTGGGGACCAGCTCCGTCGCGACCGTGTCCAGAACCTCCTCCTGCGCCGCCGCGGCCCGCCCCGCACGAGGAGCCAGCCTGGCCTCCATCTCGCGCAGCGAGCCGCGCACCTGGATCCCGGCGAAGGTGGCCGCCGCCGCCATGACCGACGTGCCGGGCAAGGTCAGCGGACTGCCCTCCACCGGACAGCACCGGACATCGGGGCAGCAGTAGGACCAGAAGCGGCCACCGGAGATGCACAGCGCCTCCGGCACGGGAACATCCAGCTCTCCGCAGGCCGTACGCAGGCTCTGGGCCAGCGGCCGCAGCCGCTCCATCACCTCCTGCGCCGCCTCCTCCCCCGAGGGGTCCTGACAGAGGAAGACGAGGATCCCCTCGGGCCGGGAGCCGCGCTTGGCACTGCCGCTCACCAGGCACTCCGCGAGCTGTCGCGCGACCTCCGGCCACTCGTCGGGACCGCCGGGGATACCGAGCCGCAGACGGCCGCCGAACCGGCCATGGGCGCCGTGCAGCGCGACCATCACGATGCTGTCGTCGGGATGGAAACCCAGCAAGTACGGCAGGGCGTCGGCGAGTTCGGCGGGGCTGCGGAGGGTGATCCGGTCTTCGGGGGACGGCTGGGGCGCTTCGGTGTGCTCAGTCATGCCACGACCGTGCCGTGGGGACGTCGCACCCACCACCCCTGTGGATAACTCCGGGCATCTTGTCGTACGCATGCTGTGGACAGGGTTGTCCACAGGCCGTCCGCCCCGTTCGCGCGATGTCGGCGGTATCGGGTTGCATGGGGGCATGACCAACGAAGACCTCCGGTCGGCCGCCGACGCCGTACTCGCCCGCCTCGTCGCGGATCCCTCCGGCGCGGCCACCCTGCGCGAAGACCAGTGGAAGGCGATCGAAGCGCTGGTCGCGGACCGCCGCCGCGCGCTGGTCGTGCAGCGCACGGGGTGGGGCAAGTCGGCCGTGTACTTCGTGGCCACCGCTCTGCTGCGGGCCCGGGGAAGCGGTCCCACAGTGATCGTTTCACCGTTGCTCGCCCTCATGCGGAACCAGATGGAAGCGGCCGAGCGGGCTGGCATCCGGGCGCGCACCATCAATTCGGCGAACACCGAGGAGTGGGACGCCGTCCAGGCGGAAGTGGCCGCCGGCGAGGTGGACGTGCTGCTGGTCAGTCCCGAGCGGTTGAACAATCCCGACTTCCGCGACCAGGTCCTCCCCAAGCTCGCGGCGGGCACCGGACTGCTCGTGGTCGACGAGGCGCACTGCATCTCCGACTGGGGGCACGACTTCCGGCCCGACTACCGCCGGCTGCGGACCATGCTGGCCGATCTGCCGCCCGGCGTCCCCGTGCTCGCCACGACCGCGACCGCCAACGCCCGCGTCACGGCGGACGTCGCCGAGCAGCTCGGCACCGGCGAAGGAGCCCCGGAGGCCCTCGTGCTGCGCGGGCCGCTCGAGCGGGAGAGTCTCAGCCTCGGCGTTCTGCGGCTGCCGGACGCCGCTCACCGGCTGGCCTGGCTGGCCGACCACCTCCACGAGCTCCCCGGGTCCGGGATCATCTACACCCTGACGGTCGCGGCAGCCGAGGAAGTGACGGCGTTCCTGCGGCAGCGGGGCCACGCCGTCGCGTCGTACTCCGGGAAGACCGAGGACGCCGACCGGCGGGCGGCCGAGGCCGACCTGCTCGCCAACCGGGTCAAGGCCCTGGTCGCCACCTCCGCCCTCGGCATGGGCTTCGACAAGCCGGACCTGGGATTCGTCGTGCACCTCGGGTCCCCCTCCTCCCCCATCGCCTACTACCAGCAGGTGGGGCGCGCCGGCCGCGGGGTGGAGCACGCCGAGGTGCTGCTCCTGCCCGGCCGTGAGGACGAGGCGATCTGGCGGTACTTCGCCTCGCTCGCCTTCCCGAGCGAGGAGCAGGTGCGGCGCACGCTCGACGTGCTGGCCCAGGCCGGGCGGCCGCTCTCGCTTCCCGCGCTCGAACCGCAGGTGGAGCTGCGGAGGTCGCGGCTGGAGACGATGCTCAAGGTGCTGGACGTGGACGGCGCGGTGCAGCGGGTGCGCGGTGGCTGGACGGCGACCGGCCGGCCGTGGACCTACGACGCGGAACGCTACGCCTGGGTGGCCCGGCAGCGTGAGGCCGAACAGCAGGCGATGCGGGACTACGCCGGCACCGGCGACTGCCGGATGGAATTCCTGCGACGGCAGCTGGACGACGAATCGGCGGCGGCCTGCGGGCGCTGCGACAACTGCTCGGGAGCGCGCCTGCGCCCCGAGGTGTCGGCCGCCTCCCTGGAGGCGGCGCGGGGTGAGCTCGGCAGGCCGGGTGTCGAGGTGGAGCCGCGCCGGATGTGGCCCACCGGCCTCCCCGCCATCGGCGTGGAGCTCAAGGGCCGGATCCCCGCCGCGGAACAGGCCGCCCCCGGGCGGGCCCTCGGGCGGCTCTCCGACATCGGCTGGGGCAACCGGTTGCGGCCGTTGCTCGCCGCTCAGGGGCAGGACGGGCCGGTGCCCGACGATGTGGCCGACGCGGTGGTCACCGTGCTGGCCGACTGGGCGAAGGGACCCGGCGGATGGGCCTCCGGGGCGGCCGGTGCCCCGGCCAGGCCGGTCGGGGTGGTCACGCTCGCCTCCCGGTCGCGCCCCCAGCTGATCCGGACGCTCGGGGAACGCATCGCCGCCGTCGGCCGGATGCCGCTGCTGGGGTCCGTGGCGTACACGGACGAGGAGTCGGACCCCCGGGTTCCGCGGTCCAACAGCGCTCAGCGGCTCCGGGCACTGCACGGTGCGCTGACCGTACCCCCGGCGTTGTCCGAGGAGTTGGCGCGGGCCGCGGGACCGGTGCTGCTGGTGGACGATCTCGCCGACACCGGGTGGACGCTCGCGGTCGCCGCGCGGCTGTTGCGCAGGGCCGGAGCAGAGGAGGTGTTTCCGCTGGTGCTCGCCGTGCAGGGGTGACCGCGGGTGGTCCTCGCCGTACCGGGGTGACCGCGGGCGCGGTGGCCGAAATATACGCGGCAGAACGGCAGTTAACGGTCGGCCGGGCGGATTGCTCATTGCCGCAGGCCAGTCCGCCCGGAAGAATTGGCGGCGATCCGCGCACCGGCCGTACCCGGGTTCGTCGTGCCCCGGCCTGCCGTGCCGCGGTTCGCTCCGCGACAGACCCTGCCCGAGCTGCGGGCGGCGCAGACCGAGGGAGGACCGTGACCTCCGGCTTCGCTCCTCCTCCTGCCGCGCCCTTCGGCGGCGCGACGGCCTCCCCGTCCGGATCGGGGCGGATACTCGAGCCCGCGGAGTGGGCCGCGGCGGGAATCCCGTTGCTGCGCAACCCCCGCGAGGTCGTCACCGGACTGCACTCCCGCCACGACCCGGCTCCTTCGACCGCCGTGGTGGCGGTGCTCGGCACGGACGAACGGATCGGTGCCAGCGCGTCGTTCACCCACCCGTCGGCCGCGGCCGACGGGTGGGTGCTCCGCAACGCCCTGCTGGCGCAACTGCGCCGGATCGTCCCGCACGACCTCAGGCGCCGGGTCCCCGTGCGCACGGCCGTGCTCCTCTACTGCCGGGACGGAGATCCCGGCTGGACGGAGGAGGACGGCGCGTGGATGTGGGGGCTGCGCGACGCGTGCACGCTGCACGGTCTGCGCTGCGGGTCGTACATCACCCTGACGGGCGGCGGCTGGCAGGTGTTCGGCGAGGGGCGCGGCGGCCGACGACCGCACGCGGCCTCCCCTTCGGAGGAGAACCGCGGCGGACCGGCTCACCGGAACGGCGCGTCCGACGGCCCGCAGCACATCGCGGACACGGCAGCGGAATGGGCCCACCCCGGTGTGGGATGGGCACGTCCCAGCGCTGTCCGCTGACGAACGGGGCGGACATCTCCCGCCCGCCGTCCGCTGACGGACGCCGGCGGGAGCCGTCGTACAGCTGCCGCCCCGGCCGGAGGACCCACCGGAGCAGATCCACCGGAGGAACGCACCGGCGGCCGGTGGTGTCCGGGCGACCCGCTGCGCGGAGCCCGGCGGGTCGGCCGGGCACAGCGCATCCGGTCGTTCGGGGCACGGCTCCGACCATCGGGCGCGGTGCGCGTTCCGACGGTCGGAGTTGCGTTCCGACGCTCAGGCGCCGACGCCGACGAGCGCGTTGATCCGCTGGGGATCCCCGCAGACGATCAGCAGCACTCCGGCTCTGGTCATGGCGGCGGGCAGGGCACGGGCGGCGGCGTCGTCCGGGCCACCGTTGACCGCGACCACCACGACGGGGCGGCCGGCGGCGCGCTCGGTGGCGGCGGCGTCCAGGTAGAAGACGTCGTCGCCGGCGTCGTGCTGCGCCCAGTAGGACGCTTCGCCGAAGGACAGTTCGTGCGCGGCCCACGGGTGCTGGTCACCGGTGGTCAGCACGAGGATGTCGTGCGGCGCACGTCCGGAGTCCAGCAGCAGGTCCACCGCTTCCTCGGCCGCGTCCAGCGCGCCCTCCGCGGAAGCGGGGATCAGCTGGATCTGGGGGGTCGAGGCGGCGGGCGCCTTGGACTTGGCCGCGTCACGCGGGCCGCGCTGCGACGGCGTGGCGGACGGGCCTCGCTGGGGACCGGGACGGCCGGGCCGCGACGTTGCGGGCCGGGGGCCGGGGCCAGGGACGGGACGGGGGGTCGACGCGGCACGGCCGGGGGCCGGAGTTGCGCGGGGACCCGGGACACTCTCGTGAATCTGAGGCTCCTCGGGGATGAGAGGCATGGGCTGATGTCTATCAAACGCCGGTGCGAAACGCATCAGCGGGGGTGGTCGCGGAATGGCCGCTCAGAAGTCGAAGCCGAGCTGCCCCCCGGATTCCAGGGCCGCCGCTTCCGTCCCGATCCGCTCCTGTTTGAGATGCCGCCAGCGCGGCAGCCCATCCAGGTAGGCCCAGGACATGCGGTGATGTTCCGTGGGGCCCAGCTCCTGCAGCGCGGCACGGTGCACGGGCGACGGGTAGCCCGCGTTGTCGACGAACTCGAAGTCGGGACAGCCCAGGCCCAGTTCGGCCATCATCGCATCCCGGCGCACCTTGGCGATCACCGAGGCCGCGGACACGGCGATGCAGGACTGGTCGCCCTTGATGACCGTACGGACCGTCCAGGGCGCGCCCAGGTAATTGTGCTTGCCGTCGAGGATGACCGCGTCGGGACGGACCGGCAGCAGTTCCAGGGCCCGCACGGCGGCGAGCCGCAGTGCGGCGGTCATTCCCGTGCGGTCGATCTCCTGCGGCGTGGCGTGCCCCAGGGCGTAGGACGTGACCCACCCCTCCAGGACCCCGGCCAGTTCGGTGCGGCGCTTGGGGGTGAGCAGCTTGGAATCGGTCAGCCCCTCGGGCGGCCGACGGAGACCGGTGACCGCGGCGCACACCGTGACCGGACCGGCCCAGGCGCCGCGCCCGACCTCGTCGACGCCCGCGACGACTTTGGCACCGGTCGTCGCGCGGAGTGAGCGCTCGACGCTGTGGGTAGGCGGTTCGTACGGCATGGCGCAGTCAGATTACGCCGCCCGGCCGGGCTTGCGGCAGGCGGGGATCGGTCACCTCGGGACCGGCTCCCGGGCGGCCGTCCCGGGGGCGACTTCCCCGCACCGGTGCATTCACTTGCGCACACTCCTACCTCTCGGGTGGAACGATCACCCGTCGATACCGGCGATCCCTCCGCGAGGATTTCCGGAACTTCGGCGTCCACCCCGCAATTCCGCACCCATCGACCACTCCTGGGGATCATTCTCCTCGTCGGGCGGATACGCGCAGCCCCCGCGGACGGTCCGGCTCGGCGCGTCGAGCGGCGGGACGGCAGTCGCTTTCGCGAATGCGGAGCGAGGTTCGGTCGGGGAGCATCCGCCACGGGGATCACGGTGAGGGCAAGCACGGCCCGAGGCGGGAGGCGCGGCGTGCGGTGCGCACTGCGCGGCGTGCGGCGTGCAGCTGCGGCGTGCGGTACCCAAGGGCCGTGGACCGACCCGGAGATGACGGTCAGGCGTCATCGGTGAAGCGGCTCGCTCTTCGTGTCGTACGCGCCGGTGTCCGATCACGGCACCCCGGCCCCGGCCCCGGCCACGGGCCGCGGACGGCAGCGGCCACAGGGCCGTCGAGCGGCAGCGGTCACGGGCCGTCGGACGGCAGCGGTCCCGTTCCCGCCCCCGTCGGCACGGTCGGCACGGGGCGTAGAGCCCACGGCTGCGGAGAGACCGCGGCCGCTTGGCCGGGGACGCAGTCCCCACGACAGCTTGGCCGGATCCGGACGGCAGCGCCGAGATACGGTCGCGGCACGGCAGGGATCCGAGGCGCCGGCCGGGACGCGTCGGCACGGCCGGGAGACGGGTGCCCGTGCCGTGATGCGGGTCGGGACGCGGGACACGTGATCAAGGCCACGGCCTCCGGTCGGCGGAGAGAAGCGAGCGGAGGCACCCCGAGGGGCCGCTCGGCCGTCAGCCGGTGGCGTCCGGAGCCCAGGGGGGCAACGGCTCGGTGCGGTCCCACCACTCGGTCGGTGGCGCGCCGTCCGCCGCGGCGGCGACCACGCCGCCCACGATCGCGCAGGTGGTGTCCACATCCCCGCCCACCTGCGCCGTCGTCCAGAACGCCGCCTCGAAGTCCCCGAGGTGGCGGGCGGCCGCCCAGAGCGAGAACGGCACGGTGTCGTGGGCGCTGGTGCGGCGGCCGGAACCGAGCACCGCGGCGACCGTCCCGGCGTCGCCGTAGTCCAGCATGTCCAGAGCGCGGCGCAGTCCCGCCTGCACGGCGCTGCGCGGAACGAGTTCGATCACCCCGCTGAGCAGGGATTCGGGGCTGCCGCAGCCCTCGGGGGCAGCCACCAGGGCCGCGGCGGCCGCGACCGCCATCGCCCCGGCGACGGCCTCACGGTGCTGGTGGGTGGTGTACGCGGAGATCTCCGCCTGGTGCGTGGCCTGCTCCGCGTCGCCCGCGTACCAGGCGCCCAGCGGGGCGATCCGCATCGCGGCACCGTTGCCCCACGACCCCTGGCCGTTGAACAGGGCGGACGCGAGTTCGCGCCAGTCGCCGCCCTCCCGGATGAGCCGGAGCATCCGGTTCACCGCGGGCCCGTAGCCGCGGTCGAAGTCGTGGTGCTCGGCGAAGGAGCGGGCGAGCGCGTCCTGATCGATGCGGCCGTGTTCGGCGAGGACCGCCACCACCGAGCAGGCCATCTCGGTGTCGTCCGTCCACTGCCAGACACCCGGCGGCAGCGCGCGCCGCTTCAGTGCGGGGTAGTTCGACGGCACGAAGAACTGGGAGCCCAGTGCATCACCGACAGCCAGCCCACGCAGGCCGGCCAGGGCACGCTCACAGCGTCGCAACGGAGAAGGATCAGCGCTCATCGCTCCGACACTCTAGCCGGTGGCGCCGTACGACTCGGGTGTGCACCAGCGCTCGAACGGCCGGTCCAGGTGGTAGCGGCCGCCTGTGCCGAGGAGCAGCGTCCGGCTCTCGGCGTTCCCCGGATTCGACAGTGACTCGAATTCGGCCACCGTCCAGTGGAACCAGCGCATGCAGAACAGCCGCATGGTCAGTCCATGGGTGACGAGCAGCACATTCGGCGGATGGTCGGGGTCCTCGAAGCTGCGGTGCAGGCTCTCCAGGAAGGCCCCGACCCGGTCGTAGACGTCCGCCCCCGACTCGCCCTGGGCGAAGCGGTAGAAGAAGTGCCCGTACGCGTCCCGGTAGATCTTCTGGAGCCGTACGTCCTCGGCGTCCTGCCAATTGCCCCAGTCCTGCTCCCGCAGCCGCGGCTCCTCCCGGATCCGCACCCTCCGGGGGTCGAGACCGAGCGCGCGGAAGGTCTGGTGCGTCCGCCGGTACGGCGACACATAGGCGCTGACCCACTCCTCCCCGAAGACCTCCCGCAGCCGCCCGCCGGCCTCCGTGGCCTGCCGCCATCCGGCTTCCGTCAGGTGGAGCGCATGATCGGGCTCCCGCTCGTAGACCGTGTCGTCGGTATTGCCCTCCGACTCTCCGTGCCGGAGGAGGACGATGCGCCGGGGGCGTGCCATGCGGCCACCATAGATCCGTCCTCCGGGGGCCGCCCCTCACGCCCGGTGGGGCGGCGGGGAGCCGGTCGTTCCGCGCCGTCGGCATCGACGCCGGGGCACCGCGGGCGGTCCGCACCGGGCCGCACCCGCGCCGGGCCGGTCCGGTCCCCGAGCCCGTCGGACCGGCGTGGCCCGGCGCACGCCCCCACGCGTCCGTCGTCGCCCCCACTACCGGCCCCGGGAGCCTCGGGCGTCATCCGGCCGCAGGCGGACCCCCGGCCGGGAGTCGCCTGGGCCGCACCCGGAGGTGGTTCCGGTGCCGGAGGGTGGATCCGGTGCCCGGAGGGTGGTTCCGATGCCCGGAGGGGTGGTCCCCGCCCGGGCCACGGCACGGTCCCGTCACACCGACCAGGAGGGCTCCAGCGCCACGACGTCGCCGGCGAGCGCGGAGACATCGGCCTCGATCTGCGTCCGCAGGGCCAGCCGCTCCACGCGCTCCGTGCGGTACTTCCCGTGCTCGGCGGCGGAGTCCCACAGGGACAACACCAGGAACTCGCTCCCCGGCGCCTCGCCGAAGAGGCCGCGCAGCATCCCGGGGGATCCGGCCATCGCCGGGTTCCACACCTTCTCCTGCATGAGCGTGAAGTGCTCCACCCGTTCGGGACGGACGCGGCAGTGCGCCACCCGCGCCACATCCGCGTCGGAGAAGACCGGCCGAAAACCGACCTTCACATCGAACCGGTGCTCGAAGAGGCGTATATGGGCGTCCTTGAACGTCCCCGACTGGGCTGCCGCGAGACGGTCGTGCGACCGCGCCATGAAGGAGTCGTAGAACGCCCGGCTCTCCCAGAAGGCGAAGAGGTGCGCCACACCGGGGCGCGCCCGGCTCCACCCGCCGCCCTGCCCCCGGAAGCCCGGCTCGCCGAGCAGCCCCGCCCACTTCCGCTGCCCCCGCTCGAAACCGCGGCGGTCCACCACGGTGCAGCGAATCCACTTGACCAGCACCGCGCCATCGTACGGCCCGGAACGTGCCCTGCATCACTCCCCGGCCGGGTCCGGTGGCCGGTACGGCCCCGGCGGTCCCAGGCGTCTTCCGCCCCGGGCACCGGCCGCGGAGCCGGTACCGCGCGAGCACCCCGGCAGGCGGCCCGCCGCGTGGCACCATGGGTAACCGGGTTGAAAATCCCGGCAGTTACGGAGGGGATCCCGTGGGGGGAGCCGTTCCCCAGCGGGCTCGAGCTCCGCCGGCGGTCGGGTACGGCCACCGGTCCGCGACGCTGCGGCACTGCGGCACTGCGGCACTGCGGCACCCCGCGGACACATTCCACATCGGCACGGTTCCGAGGAAGGGAAGTCTGGTGAACAGTCTCAACAAGGGGCTCAGGAAGGTCGAGGTCACGCTCAAATGGGACCCCAGCCCCGCGGGTGCGCCGGACCATGACCTCGACATCGTCGCCGCGACCTACTCCACGGAGAACCCGCCCGGCGAGCCCGCGTACCTGGTGCATTTCGACAGCCGTTCGCCCGACGGCACCATCACGCTCAACCGGGACAGCCGGACCGGCCAGGGATTCGGGTTCGACGAGGTGATGACGCTCGAACTCGACCGGCTGGCCCCCGTGTACACCCGGGTCGTCGTGGGGGTGGCCATTCAGCAGAGCGAGGGCCGGAAGACCTTCGGCGACATCGAGAACACCGGCGTGCGGATCGTCGAGGACCACCACGAGTTGCTGACGGACGACTTCGCCGGGGTTTCCGGCGCCACAGCGGCGACCGTGGCCGAATTCAGCCGTGACGAATCCGGCGCCTGGGCACTCCGTCGGTCGGTGCGGGGTTTCGACGCCGACCCCGCCTCCTTCACCGCACTGATGGGCGGTCTTCCCACCTGACCGCACCGGACGCTCCTGTCCGGCCCGCCCGGGAGCGGTGGTGCGTACACCCGCCGCCCCCGGGCGCGGCGTGGTCGCACCACGCACCGGACACCAGGCACCGCCCGGCCTGGTGTGCCGGCATGGGCAATTCCAGCCATAGCCGCGATGTGACGGTGTCTCCGTTCCACCACTTCACCGCAGCATGATCTAGATCACCCTGTGATCTGGGCAATAAGCCGGTCTCGATGAGTCGCTGACGATGGTAGGACCCCGATTCCTGACCGGAAGGCTCCCCCCTGATGTCGACGGCATCCCTGACGGCTTACCAGAGAGATGTGTGGACGGCCGGTTCCCGGCACGAGGACTCGCCCCAGTTCAACTGCGTTCTCCATGAGCGCATCGAAGGCGACCTCGATCGTGCGGCCCTCGTCGCAGCCGTGGAACAGGTACTGCAACGCCACGACACATTTCGTTTACGCTTCGACGAACATGACGGAACACCCTGCCAATGGGCCGTATCCGAGGGCCCGAAGGTCCGCGTCCTCGATCTCTCGGGAGAATCCGACCCGGGCGCTTCCTGCGCCGCATGGGTGGAACACGCTCTCCAGCGGCCTCTTCCGCTCCGGCGCAGCCCCATGGTGGAAGTGTCACTGCTGCTGGAAAGCCCTTCGGTGACGCACCTGCACCTCAAGGCACATCATATCGTCGCCGATGGATGGACTCTCAACCAGTTGTCCCACCAGATCTTCGCGGACTACGCGAGGATAGGGCGCGGCGAGGAATGCTCCGGCGCTTCCTCCTCTTATCTGGAATTCGCACAGGAGGAACGCGCCTACCGCGCCTCCGCGGACTTCACCCGCGACCGGGAATTCCATCACGGCAATCTGGCCGAGGCGGCTCCGGCGCTGTTCGCCCACCGGGCCGTCGCGGGTTCCGCGCAGCGGGCACGCCACTCGTTCGTGCTGGAAGGGCCCCTGATCGCACGGATCCGGGCGGCCGGCCTGTCACCGTTCGCCTATATCGCCGCCATGCTCGGAACCTGTCTCTCCCGGATCCACCGCGCCGAGGAAGTGACGATCGGTGTCCCCTTCCTGAACCGCACCGAAGAGCACCACCAGGACGTGCTGGGCCACTTCGCGAATACCCTTCCGCTGCGGATCCGAACGGACGGCGGGCAGTCGGTGCGTAAGCTCGTCGCCGACGTCCGGCAGGCCACATCGGCCATCCGTCGGCACGAGCGCCTGGCTCTCGGGGACGCGCTGCGGGACGTTCCCGGACTTCCCGCCGGAACACGGCAGTTGTCCGATGTCACGTTCTCCTATATGCGGTATCCGCGGGCCTCCCGGCTCCCCGGAATCACCCGTGCACTGACCATTCAGGCTCCGTCGCACGATCAGGACGCCCTGGCCGTCTTTGCCTTCGCGTTCGACGATGTCGACCATGTCCAGGTCGATCTGGACTACGCCTGCGACGTCTTCGACGCCGACTTCCCCATGGAGGCCGTGGCAGGGCATCTGAAGGTCCTGCTCACCGAGGGGGTCGGCCGGCTGGACGAGCCGGTGTCGGCGGTGCCGATGCTGAGGCCCGCGGAGCGCCGGGACCTGCTGGCGGGGCACAGCCAGGGGCCCGTCGTCCCGTTCGCCGACGAGGCCACCCTGTCCTCCCTGTTCGAGGCGCAGGCGGCCCGGCACCCGGACCGGGTCGCCGTCGTCGCCGCCGGCAGCGGCGCGTCGCTGACCTACGGCGAACTCGACGCCCGGGCCAATCAGGTGGCGCGGGCCCTGCGGGCGGACGGGGTGCGGCCGGGCGACCGGGTCGCCCTGCTCATGGAGCGCGGACCGCAGCTGCTGGTGGCGCTGTTCGGCATCCTCAAATCCGGTGGCGCGTACGTACCGGTGGACCCCGGCTATCCGGCGGACCGCATCCGCTTCCTGCTGGAGGACAGCGGGGCCCTGATCGTGCTGGCCGACGACGTGGACCTGGCACCGGACATTGCGGGGACGGCGGTCCGCCGGCCGGCCGACCTGCTGCACGGGCCGGCCGGCCCGCTCGAACCGGTCGCCACCTCGCGCGACCTCGCCTATGTCATCTACACCTCCGGTTCGACCGGCAGGCCCAAGGGCGTCATGGTCGAGCACCGGTCGGTGGTCAACCGCCTCGCCTGGATGCAGCGGCAGCATCCCCTCGGCGCGGGGGACATGCTGCTGCAGAAGACCCCGGTCTCGTTCGACGTCTCGGTGTGGGAGCTGTTCTGGTGGGCCGCCGAGGGCGCCGGACTGGTGCTGCTGCCGCCCGGTGGCGAGAAGGACCCCGAGCAGATGCTGCGGGCCGTTCGTGATCACCGGGTCACTGCCCTGCACTTCGTCCCCTCCATGCTCGGCCCGTTCCTCGACCTGCTCCAGGAGTCGCCGGAGCGGGCCGAGGAGGCGGCCCGCTCGCTGCGATTCGTCTTCTGCAGCGGCGAGGCGCTGGCGACGGTGCAGGTCGACCGCTTCAACCGGGTGTTCACCCGGGGCGGTTCGCCGCGCCCGGCACTGGTGAACCTCTACGGCCCGACCGAGGCCACCGTGGACGTGTCGTTCCACAGCTGTCCCACCGACCCGGACCGGCCGGTCGGCCGCGTTCCGATCGGCCGGCCCATCGACAACATCCAGCTGTACGTCCTGGGCCCGGACGACCACCTCCAGCCGGCCGGCGTACCGGGCGAGTTGTGCATCGGCGGCGTCGGCGTGGCCCGCGGCTATCTGGACCGCCCGGACCTCACCCGCGAGAAGTTCGTCGACGACCCGTTCACCCCCGGCGGCCGGCTGTACCGCACCGGTGACCTGGTGCGGCTGCTGGCCGACGGCGAGCTGGAGTACCTGGGCCGACTGGACGGGCAGGTCAAGATCCGGGGCAACCGGGTGGAGCTCGGCGAGGTCAGCAACGCGCTCCTGACCGCCCCCGGGGTGCACGAAGCCCTGGTGGTGGACCGCGCCACGGCGGCGTCCGGAACCCAGCTGGTGGGCTATTACACCGCCGGCTCCGACCTCCCCGTGGCCGGGCTCCGCTCCCATCTCGCCCGGTCCCTGCCACCGTTCATGATCCCGTCGCACTTCCTGCGGATCGGCCGGATCCCGCTCACCCCCAACGGCAAGGCCGACCGCCGGGCACTGCCCGACCCCGGCACCTCCGGCGGAACGGCCGGGCACCAGGAGCCGCGCACCCCGGTGGAGACGGTGCTCGCCGAGGTCTGGGCCGAGGTGCTGGGCGTGGAGCGCGTCGGGGTGCACGACGACTACTACGCGCTGGGCGGCGACTCGATCCTGATGCTCCGGATCCGCGCCCTGGCCGAGCGGCGAGGGGTGACATTCGCCCTGGGCGACCTGGTGCGCAGCCCCACCGTCGCCGGTCTGGCCGCCTCGGCCGGCGCCGCGGAGCCGGAACGCGAACCCGGTCTCGCCCCGTTCGCCCTGGTCTCCGGTGTGGACCGGGCCCGGCTCGGGGACGCGGAGGACGCCTACCCCCTCACCCGGCTCCAGCTGGGCCTGATCTATCACAGCCGGCGCCAGGAGAGTTCGGCCGTCTACAAGGACGTCTTCCGGTACACCCTCCGCATGGCCTGGGACGAAGCCGTGTTCCGCCGGGCGTTCGACCGGCTGGTGGCCCGCCACCCGGTGCTGCGCGCCCACTTCGACCTGACCGGTGAACCGCTGCAGATCGTCCGGCCCACGGTGCGGGGCGGCCTGGAGATCGCCGACCTGCGGGCACACGGCGCCGCGGAGGCGGAGTCCCGGATCGCGGACCACATCCGGCACCGCCGCTTCCACGACTACGCCTTCGACCGGGCGCCGTTGTACCTGCTCCGGGCCCATGTCCGGCCGTCCGCCGTCGACCTGGTCCTCAGTTTCCACCATGCGCTGCTGGACGGCGGCAGCGTGGCCAACCTCCTCGGGGAACTGCTCCAGGACTACGCCCACGGCCTCGGGCTGCCCACCGGCCCCGTCCCGGACACCCCGCTCCCCTCGGCCGCGCACCACGTCCTCGCCGAACGGCGGGCCCTGGAGCACGAGGAGAGCCGGCAGTACTGGCGGGCGAAGCTGGACGGACGCACCCCCGTCCAGATCGACGCCTTCCGGCCGCACCAGCCCGCGGACGGCGGAGAAGAAACGATCGTGCGGCTGGTCGAGCTGCCGGAGGAGACCGGCACCCGGCTGCGGGCGCTGGCACAGGAGCGGGCACTGTCGGTGAAGTCGGTGCTGTTCGCCGCGCACGGGCTGACCCTGGGGACGCTCACCGGCACCGCGGAGGTGACCACCGGTCTGGTCTCCCACGGCCGTCCCGAGCGGGCCGGGGCGGAGCGCATCGCCGGACTGTTCCTGAACACCCTGCCCATCAGGCTCGGTACCGCCGGGGAGAGCCGGCTCGACATCGCGCGCGAGGCCCTGCGGCAGGAGCGGGAGAGCCACCCCTACCGGCACTACCCGCTGAGCGCCGTCCAGGAGGACCTCGGCGGCGGCCCGGTGATCGAGACCGCCTTCAACTACGTGCACTTCCAGCAGCTCGCCCCGGTCCTGGGGCTGGACGGCATCGAGCTGACCGACTTCCGCACCTGGGAGGAGACCAACTTCACGCTGCTGGTCAATGCCGTCACCGACCCGGTGGACCACCGGGTGCGGCTGCGCATCGACTGCGACGGATCGATCTTCACCCCCGAGCAGGCCGACCTCTACGCCGACCTCTACGTCCGGACCCTGCAGCGGCTGGTGGACCGGCCCGACGAGGCGCCCGACCAGTCCTTCCTCGCCGAGGAGGCACGCCCCGCCCCGGCCCCGCTGGACGACCCCCGGGACACCGTGGTGACCCGGTTCGACCGGCAGGCCGCCCGTACCCCCGAGGCGACCGCCCTGGTCATGGGCGAGGAGCGCTGGAGCTACGCGCAGCTGTCCGCCGCGGCGACGGCCGTGGCCGGAAAGCTGCGAGCGCTCGGCGCCCCGTACGGTGCCCGGACCGGCATCGCCATGGACCGCTCCCCCGGAACGATCGCGGCGATCCTCGGGGCGCTGCGCGCCGGGACAACGGTGGTTCCCCTGGACACCGGGTACCCCGAGAAGCGTCTGAGGAGCATGATCGAGCAGGCCGGGCCGTTCCGCGTCATCGCCCATGCCCGGTACGCCGGCCTGGTCGGCGACCCGGCACTACTGCTCCCCGCGGAGTCCGTGACCGAACCGGGACCCGGCGCCGACGAGGCGGAACCGCCCGTAATCGACCCGGAGGACCCCGCGTATCTGCTGTTCACCTCCGGCTCCACCGGGGAGCCCAAGGGCGTGTCGATGCCTCACCGGGCACTGGCGAACCTCGTGGCGTGGCAGACCCGGACCGCCGGCGGCGCCGTCGGCGGCGGCACCCTGCAGTACGCCCCGCTGAGCTTCGACGTCTCCTTCCAGGAGATCTTCTCCACGCTCTGCTCGGGCGGCACCCTGCACCTGGTGCCGGAGGACGTCCGCCGGGACATGCCCGCGCTGCTGCGCCTCCTCGACGAGCAGGGCGTGGAACGGGTGTTCATGCCCTATGTCGCGCTCCAGCAGCTCGCCGAGGCGGCGGACGGCCTCGGCCTCGTCCCGTCCCGGCTGCGGGTGCTGATCTCCTCGGGCGAGCAGTTACGCGTCACCGAGGAGATCCGCCGGCTGTGCGGCCGGCTGCCGGGGGTGGTGCTGGAGAACCAGTACGGCCCGACCGAGACCCATGTCGCCACCCGCTTCACCATGGCCGGCGATCCGTCCGCGTTCCCGGCGCTGCCCCCGATCGGTACCCCCATCGACGGTGTCGAGGCGTATGTGCTCGACGCCCGGCTGCGCCCGGTGCCGCCCGGGGTCCGCGGGGAGGTGTACCTCGGCGGCCGCTGTCTGGCCCACGGCTACGCGGGCCGGCCCGATCTGACGAAGGAACGGTTCCTCGACCATCCCTTCGGCCGCCCCGCCCGCGTCTACCGGACGGGGGACCTCGGCATGGTGCTGCCCGGTGGCGACATCGTGTGCGTGGGCCGCGCCGACACCCAGGTGAAGGTCCGCGGCTTCCGGGTCGAACCGGCCGAGGTGGAACTGGCCGTCACCGCGTTCGCCGACGGCTGCCCGGGGCTGCGGGAGGCGGCCGTCGTCGCCCGGCGGCGCGGCACGGACGACGCCTTCCTCAGCACGTTCCTCGTCGGGGACCCGGCGTCAGTGGACCTCGACGGCCTCGCCCGGCACCTGCGGAGCGTGCTGCCGGAGTACATGGTTCCGTCGCACTTCCAGTGGCTGGAACGCCTGCCGCTGACGCCCAGTGGCAAGCGCGACGACGCTGCACTGGGGCGGATTCCGCTCACCGCGACGGCCGGCTCCGGCACCACGACCGCACCGCGCGACGAGCACGAGCGGGTGCTCGCCGAGATGCTCGGCGACCTCCTGCAGGTGACCGGACTCGGCGTGCACGACAACTTCTTCGACCTCGGGGGAACCTCGCTCACCGCGATGCGCCTGGTCGTCTCGGTGGAGCAGCGCTACGGCGTCGGCATCCCGCTGGGCCGGCTGATCGCCGCGCCCACCGTCGCCGAACTGGCCGCCGAGGTACGCTCCGCGGTCTCCGGCGCCGCCCCCGCGCCGTTCGACCCCCTGGTGGCGATTCGCCCCCAGGGAGACCGCCCGCCGCTGTTCATGGTGCATCCGATGGGCGGCAATGTGCTCTGCTACCTGCCCTTCGCCCAGCACCTGCCGGACGACCAGCCGCTGTACGCGCTGCAGGCCGCGGGGGCGGACCCGGGCACCGAACCGCTGCGGAGCATGGAGGAGATCGCCGCCTCCTACGTCTCCGCGCTGCGCCGGGTGCAGCCGCACGGCCCGTACACGATCAGTGGCTGGTCCTTCGGCGGCTTCGCCGCCTTCGAGATGGCCCGGCAGCTGCGGGAGGCCGGCGAGGAGGTCTCCCGGCTGATCCTGCTCGACACCACCGCGGTCGACCCCGAACAGCGGACCCGGTACACCGAGGACGCCCTGCTGGGCTGGTTCTTCTGGGAGCTGCTCTGGCTGGAGCGCGGCGGCGCCTCGCCCGTCGAGGAGATCCCGGACGACATCACCTCCCTGGACGGCAGGTTCGCCTACATCGCCCGGCGCGCCACGGAGGCCGGAGTGCTGCCGGCGGGCAGCTCGGGAGCCGTGATCGGCCGGCTGTTCCGCGTGTACGAGGCGAACTGGAACGCCACGCTCGCCTACCGCCCGGAGCCCTCCGCCCACGAGCTCACCCTGATCCGCGCGACCGAGCCGCTGCCCGAGGTCCTCGCCGCGATGCACGGCGCCGCGGGCAGCCGGCACCGGGACCCGGCGAACGGCTGGGGAGCCCTGGCGGGCGGCGGCCTCGACGTCATCGGCGTACCCGGCGATCACCTCACGATCATGGAAGAACCCCATGTCGGGCACGTGTCCCGGACCGTCGCCCGCATCGTCCGCACGGCTCCGGCCGGTGCTTCGAAGGAGAACTGACACCATGCCGGAGAACCGACCCACCAAGGTCCTGATCATCGGTGCCGGGATCGGCGGACTGACGCTCGCCGTCGCGCTCCGCAGACTCGGCATGGAGGCCGTGGTCCACGAGCGGGCGACGGAGCTGCGCGCCGCGGGCTCCGGGCTGTCGGTGACGAGCAATGCCATGGCCGCGCTGGACACCCTCGGCATCGATCTCCACCTGGCCAAATGGGGCCATGCGGTGACGTCGTTCGCCGTCCGCACCACCCGCGGCCGGCTGATCCGGCGGCTGCCGCTGCCCGAGATCGGCGCCGAACTGGGCGTGCCCACCGTGTGCATCAGCCGCACGGATCTGCAGCAGGCGCTGCTGGAGGCGGCGGGCGACACCCCGATCGTCCTCGGTTCGGCCGCCACCCGCGTCGAACCGGACGGCACCGTCCATTTCGAGGACGGCACCACGGCCCGGGGCGACGTCGTGGTCGGCGCCGACGGTTTCCACTCCGTCGTGCGTCGCGGGATCGTCGGCCCCGAGGAGGACCTGGACGGCGGCTACGTCTGCTGGCTGGGGATCGCGCCCTTCAGCCATCCGCGGCTGTCCGCCGGGGGCGTCATCCACTACTGGGGCAGCGGACAGCGGTTCGGTCTGGTCGACATCGGGCACGGCCGCGTCTACTGGTGGGGCACGAAGAACATGCCCCCGTCCCGGTCCCTGAACTGGCAGGGGGACAAGGACGAGATCCTGAGCGCCTACTCCGGCTGGGCCGAGGAGACGCAGGCAGCGGTCCGGGCCACCCCGCGGGAGGACATCCTGGCCGTGGGCTCCCGCTACCGCACGTTCCAGGACCGCTGGGGGGAGGGCCCGGTGACGCTGCTCGGTGACGCGGCCCACCCCATGCCCACCAGCCTCGGGCAGGGCGCGGCGATGGCGATGGAGGACGCCGTGGTCCTGGCCAGGACCCTCGCCGGAGCGACCGACCTCCCCGCCGCCCTGCGGACGTACGAGGACCGGCGCCGGGAGCGGACCCGGGCCGTCGTGAACGCCTCCATCGCGACGAGCACCATGGAGCAGCTGGAGAACCCGCTGCGCCGGCTGGCCCGCGACAGCTATCTGCGGCTGGTCCCGAACCGCACGCTGCTCCACCAGCAGCGCGCGGCACTCACCTTCCCGGGCATCCCGGACTGACCCGGCAGCGGGGAGCGGCCCGTCGTCCTGGTGGGGGGACGGGCCGTTCCTGGCTGGTGGGGGTGGTGGGGCGGGGGCCTGACGGCCCCAGCCCGCCGGGACGTTCCGGACGGCAGGGACCGTCGGGAACGCAGGGTCCCCGGTAGCGACATCACCTGGTCCGCGCAACGGCAGAGAGGGCGCCGACCGATGGCCGGCGCCCTCTCATGCGCGCATCCTCAACATCAACTGCTCAGGACACGGTTCACTCGCTCAGCTGCAGCCGCTCGTCGACCCGCACCCCTCGCACAGGTAGCAGCTGCCCGCCCGGCGCATCTTGGTGCCGCACGAGAAGCACAGCGGAGCGTCGGCGTTCAGGCCCAGCTGCATCTCCACCAGTTCGGTGGAGTTGTGCGCCTGCTGCGGGGTCTGCGGGGCCCCCGCCGTGGACGTGGGTGCCGACGTCTGCGGGGACTCGACGTGCCGCGGGGCCGACTGGGCGAGGCCCTCGACGTCGACCTCGTCGTCGTTCGACTCGTACGAACCGGTCTCCAGGTGCCGCTGACGCTCCTCGGCCGAGTGGATGCCGAGCGCCGAGCGGGTCTCGAACGGCAGGAAGTCCAGCGCCAGGCGGCGGAAGATGTAGTCGACGATCGACTGCGCCATCCGCACGTCCGGGTCGTCCGTCATGCCGGCCGGCTCGAAGCGCATGTTGGTGAACTTCGAGACGTAGGTCTCCAGCGGAACCCCGTACTGCAGGCCCACCGAGACGGCGATGGAGAAGGCGTCCATCATGCCCGCGAGGGTCGAGCCCTGCTTGGACATCTTGAGGAAGACCTCGCCGAGACCGTCGTCCGGGTAGGAGTTGGCGGTCATGTAGCCCTCGGCGCCGCCCACCGTGAAGGAGGTGGTGATGCCGGGGCGGCCCTTCGGCAGCCGGTTGCGGACCGGCCGGTACTCGACGACCTTCTCCGGCGCGGGCTCGACGGCCTTTGCTTCCTTCTCGTCCTTCTTCTTGACCGAGAGGGGCTGGCCGACCTTGCAGTTGTCGCGGTAGATCGCGAGCGCCTTCAGACCGAGCTTCCAGCCCTCGAAGTAGACCTCCTCGATCTCCTCGACGGTGGCCGACTCCGGGACGTTGACGGTCTTGGAGATCGCGCCGGACAGGAACGGCTGGGCGGCCGCCATCATCCGGACATGGCCCATCGGCGAGATGGAGCGCTCGCCCATGGCGCAGTCGAAGACCTCGTAGTGCTCCTGGCGGAGGCCGGGCGCGTCGATCACATTGCCGTGGTCGGCGATGTGGGCCACGATCGCCTCGACCTGCTCCGGCTGGTAGCCGAGCCGCTTCAGGGCCTTCGGGACGGTGTTGTTGACGATCTGCATCGAGCCGCCGCCGACGAGCTTCTTGAACTTGACCAGGGCCAGGTCCGGCTCGACGCCCGTGGTGTCGCAGTCCATCATCAGGCCGATGGTGCCGGTGGGGGCCAGCACCGAGGCCTGGGCGTTGCGGAATCCGTTCTTCTCGCCGAGCCGGATCACGTCCTGCCAGGCCTCCGTGGCGGCGGCCCAGACCGGGTTGTCCAGGTCGTCCATCCGCTTGGCGGCACCGTTGGCGTCGGAGTGCTGCCGCATGACGCGCTTGTGGGCGTCGGCGTTGCGGGCGTAGCCGTCGTACGGGCCGACGGCCGCGGCCAGCTCCGCGGAGCGCTTGTAGGAGGTGCCGGTCATCAGCGAGGTGATGGCACCGGCGAGCGCACGGCCGCCGTCGGAGTCGTAGGCGTGGCCGGTGGCCATCAGCAGCGCGCCGAGGTTGGCGTAGCCGATGCCCAGCTGGCGGAAGGCCCGGGTGGTCTCACCGATCTTCTCGGTCGGGAAGTCCGCGAAGCAGATGGAGATGTCCATCGCGGTGATGACCAGCTCGACGACCTTGGCGAAGCGCTCGGCGTCGAACGACTGGTTGCCCCGGTCGTCGTCGCTGAGGAACTTCATCAGGTTCAGCGAGGCCAGGTTGCACGAGGAGTTGTCCAGGTGCATGTACTCGCTGCACGGGTTCGAGGCGGTGATCCGGCCCGTCTCCGGCGAGGTGTGCCAGTGGTTGATGGTGTCGTCGTACTGGATGCCGGGGTCGGCGCAGGCCCAGGCGGCCTCGGCCATCTTCCGGAAGAGGCCCTTGGCGTCGACCTCCTCGATGACCTCACCGTTCATCCGGCCGCGCAGCCCGAACTTCGAGCCGGTCTCGACGGCCTTCATGAACTCGTCGTTGACCCGGACCGAGTTGTTGGCGTTCTGGTACTGCACGGAGGTGATGTCGTCACCGCCGAGGTCCATGTCGAAGCCCGCGTCGCGCAGCGCGCGGACCTTCTCCTCCTCCTTCACCTTGGTCTCGATGAAGGCCTCGACGTCCGGGTGGTCCACGTCCAGGACGACCATCTTGGCGGCGCGGCGGGTGGCGCCGCCCGACTTGATCGTTCCTGCGGACGCGTCCGCGCCGCGCATGAAGGAGACGGGGCCGGAGGCGTTGCCGCCGGAGGAGAGGAGCTCCTTGGAGGAGCGGATCCGGGAGAGGTTCAGGCCGGCACCGGAGCCGCCCTTGAAGATCATCCCCTCTTCCTTGTACCAGTCGAGGATCGACTCCATGGAGTCGTCGACCGAGAGGATGAAGCAGGCCGAGACCTGCTGCGTCTGCTGGGTGCCGACGTTGAACCAGACGGGCGAGTTGAAGCTGAACACCTGGTGCAGCAGGGCGTAGGTCAGCTCGTGGTCGAAGATCTCGGCGTCCGCCGGGGAGGCGAAGTAGCCGTGGTCCTCGCCGGCCTTCCGGTAGGTCTTGACCACGCGGTCGATGAGCTGCCGCAGGCTGGACTCACGGCTGGGAGAGCCGACCGCGCCCCGGAAGTACTTGCTCGTGACGATGTTGACCGCGTTCACCGACCAGAAGTCGGGGAACTCGACGCCTCGCTGCTCGAAGTTGATCGAGCCGTCGCGCCAGTTGGTCATGACGACGTCACGGCGCTCCCAGACCACCTCGTCGTACGGATGCACGCCGGGGGTCGTGTGGATGCGCTCGATACGCAGCCCCTTGCTCGCCTTGCTGCCCTTGGCGCGGGAGCCTCGTGCCGGGCCGCTCGCCGTCTCTGTCATGCCGCCTCCCTGTGCGGGCGAAAACGCCCTGATGTGCCTTTTTCTTCCCGTAGGCACGATTTCTGTCGTGCACCCGAGCGCACACGGCGCTCCGGGCAGGTCTGATGTGCGCCGCTAGTCGGCGGCGATGACGGGCGCGGGGGCCTCGGTGTCCCCCGCGGGCCCGCCGGTGTCGGCCGTGGGCCGCCCCTCGCGCAGCTCCGCGACCGCCGCCTCGAAGTCCTCGAGCGTGTCGAACGCCCGGTAGACCGACGCGAACCGCAGATAGGCGACGAGGTCGAGCTCCTGGAGCGGGCCGAGTATGGCCAGCCCGACGTCGTGGGTCGACAGCTCGGCGCTTCCGGTGGCGCGCACCGCCTCCTCGACCTGCTGGCCGAGCTTGGCGAGTGCGTCCTCGGTGACCGGCCGGCCCTGGCATGCCTTGCGCACGCCGGAGATGACCTTGTCACGGCTGAACGGTTCGGTGACTCCGCTCCGCTTGATCACCATGAGTGACGCCGTCTCCACCGTGGTGAAGCGGCGGGAGCAGTCGGGACACTGGCGACGCCTGCGGATCGCGGTCCCGTCGTCGGTGGTGCGGCTGTCCACCACACGGCTGTCCGGGTGTCGGCAGAAGGGGCAGTGCATCTTCCCTACCCTCCTAGAACCCTGTGAACGTGGTACGAAACAGCAGCACGGCTGCACGGCTGCGCCGGCCCCGAAGGGGCCTCGCGGAGCACCCCAAGCATAGGCGATATCCGTGAGTGCTGAGTCCCCCGGGACCACAACTTGTGGGTGGCCGACGCCCATCAAACCACTAGATCTGGTGGTCGGACGTCAAGCGCGCGGACCGCGTGTCGCACGGCGCAGCGCCCATGAGAGTACGGGACGGGGACCGACCGCCGCCCGGCGGGGCGCGAGTGACACACTGGGTGACGGCGCGGCGACGCACCCCGCGCGCGCCCGGCCGCTACATTCCGGACGGAAGGCCCCGCAGCGGAGCCGGTTCCGCTCATACACCCGACTGCTTGACCACGGCGGGCGAACTGCGAAATTTCACTCGAACGTGTGTTTGGCGCAACCTTTCGAAACCAACTACCGTTGTCCCACTAGGGAGAACATCTCGAGAGGGGCCGACGTGACCACCACCGCAGACAGCGCCACCATCACCGCCCAGGACCGCTCCCAGCACCGGGCCGACCAGGGGCACGCGATGAATGAGGCCGCCATGACCCCGGAGGGGCAGAAAGCCCGATCACTGCCAGGCCGACCTCCCGGGATCAGGGCGGACAGTTCCGGCCTCACCGACCGGCAGCGGCGCGTCATCGAGGTCATCCGGGACTCGGTGCAGCGGCGCGGCTACCCACCGTCCATGCGGGAGATCGGACAGGCGGTGGGGCTGTCGAGCACGTCGTCCGTCGCCCACCAGCTGATGGCCCTGGAGCGCAAGGGCTTCCTGCGCCGCGACCCGCACCGCCCGCGCGCGTACGAGGTCCGCGGCTCGGACGGACCGACCAGCCAGCCGACGGACACGACCGGGAAGCCCGCGGCGTCCTATGTGCCGCTCGTCGGCCGCATCGCCGCCGGCGGTCCGATCCTCGCCGAGGAGTCGGTCGAGGACGTGTTCCCCCTCCCCCGCCAACTGGTCGGTGACGGCGAGCTGTTCGTCCTGAAGGTCGTCGGCGACTCCATGGTGGAAGCCGCCATCTGCGACGGCGACTGGGTGACCGTACGCCGCCAGCCCGTGGCGGAGAACGGCGACATCGTGGCCGCCATGCTCGACGGCGAGGCCACCGTGAAGCGCTTCAAGCGGGAGGACGGCCATGTGTGGCTGCTCCCGCACAACTCCGCGTACCAGCCCATCCCGGGCGACGAGGCGACCATCCTCGGCAAGGTGGTCGCGGTGCTGCGGCGGGTCTGACACACCCCCTCACGACCGGGCCCCGGAACCACTGCGCCGGTTCCGGGGCCCTGCTGTATCCGCTGCTCTGAATGGGCTGCGCTGTTTCTGCTGCGCTGTATTCGCTCCGCTGTATTCGCTGTGCTGCATTCGCTGTGCTGCATTCGCTGTGCTCTGTACCGGCCGCGCCGGTGCGCTGCAGTCGGCTGCGCCGGGGGGCGGCGTGCCGGCCCAGCGGCTGTCCGTCCGGCGTGCGGATCCTGTTCGTCGGCGTACGGGGAGCGCGCGGGACCGCGCACCGCACCACGTCGGCCTCGTGCGGGAAGGCGCCGCTCGTTGCGGTACCCGGGTGGATTGATCACGAGCGTTGCCGACGCTCGTGATCAAGGCACTCAGCCCGCGGCCGCGTCGATCGCCGCCAGGGAACGGCGCACCTGATTGCGGTCCACCGTGTACCAGAAGTCCGGCATCGAGTCCCGGAGGAAACTGCCGTAGCGCGCGGTGGCCAGCCGGGGGTCGAGAACGGCGACCACGCCGCGGTCCCCGGACGCCCGCACCAGCCGGCCGGCGCCCTGCGCCATGAGCAGCGCGGCATGGGTGGCGGCGACGGCCATGAAACCGTTGCCGCCGCCCTCCTGCACGGCCGTCTGCCGTGCGCTCATCAGCGGATCGTCGGGCCGGGGGAACGGAATCCGGTCCATGACGACGAGCTGGCAGCTCGGCCCCGGGACGTCGACGCCCTGCCACAGCGACAAGGTGCCGAAGAGACAGGTCCGGGGGTCCTCGGCGAAGGCCCGGATCAGCTCGCCGAGCGTCTCCTCCCCCTGCAGCAGGATCGGATGGTCCAGGCGCTCCCGCAGCGCCTCCGCCGCGCCCTGGGCCGCCCGCATCGAGGAGAAGAGACCGAGTGTGCGACCGCCCGCCGCCTCCACGAGCTCCGCCAGCTCGTCCAGCATGTCGGTGCGGCTGCCCTCCCGGCCCGGCTGCGCCAGATGCCTGGCGACATAGAGGATGCCCTGCTTCGGGTAGTCGAAGGGCGAGCCGACATCCAGGCCCCTCCACTGCGGGACGTCCTCGCCCTCCACGCCCTCCGGAGAGAGGCCGAGCGAGGCCGCCACCCCGTTGAAGTCGCCGCCGAGCTTGAGGGTCGCGGAGGTCAGCACCACGGACCGCTCGGTGAACAGCTTCTCGCGGAGGAGTCCGGACACCGACAGCGGTGCGACGCGCAGCGAGGCCCCGAACCGGTCGTGGCGCTCGTACCAGACGACGTCGTACTCCGAGCCGTTCGCGATGCGCTCGGCGACGGCGTGCACGTTCTCCACGGCTGCCAGGGCCTGCTTGCGCACCGCGTCCTCGTCCTGCACGGACTTGTCCCGGGTGTTCCCCAGCGCCGTGATGACGGTGCGGGCCGCGTCCCGCAGCGCCATCAGGGCGTAGCCGAGGTCCTCGGGGATCTTCTCCAGGCGCCCCGGAAGGGCCAGCTCCATCAGGCGCTCGAAGGACTCGGCCGCGGTCTGGAGGGCGTCCGCGACCTTCTCGTCGACCAGCTTGGCGGCCCGGCGCACGGCGCGGTTCACCGACCCCGGGGTGAGCTCCCCGGTGGCGGCGCCGGTGACGCGGGAGACCAGTTCGTGGGCCTCGTCGATGACGAGGACCTCGTGGCTGGGCAGCACCGGGGCGCCCTCGATCGCGTCGATGGCGAGCAGGGCGTGGTTGGTGACCACGACATCGGCCAGCTTGGCCCGCTCCCGCGCGGCCTCCGCGAAGCACTCCGCTCCGTAGGCGCACTTCGACGCGCCCAGGCACTCCCGGGAGGACACCGACACCTGGGACCAGGCGCGGTCCGAGACGCCGGGGGTGAGATCGTCGCGGTCCCCGGTCTCCGTCTCGTCCGCCCAGTCCCGCATCCGCAGCAGGTCCTTGCCGAGCCTGCTGGTCGGCGTCGCGGCCTCGAAGGGGTCGAACAGTCCCTCTTCCTCCTCCTGCGGCACCCCCTCGTGGAGCCGGTGCAGGCACAGGTAGTTGGAGCGCCCCTTGAGCATGGCGAACTCCGGCCTGCGCCGCAGCAGCGGGTGCAGCGCCTCGACCGTGCGCGGCAGGTCCCGCTGCACGAGCTGCCGCTGCAGCGCGAGGGTCGCGGTGGCCACGACCACCCGCTCGCCGTGCGCCAGGGCCGGCACCAGGTAGCCGAGCGACTTACCGGTGCCGGTTCCCGCTTGGACCAACAAGTGGGAACCGTCGTCGACGACCTCGGCAACGGTCTCGGCCATGGTGACCTGACCAGCGCGTTCCGTACCGCCGACGGCGGTGACGGCGGCGTGCAGCAGGTCGGGGAGGGAGGGCTTCGTCATAGCGTGACCACCCTACGGGGCGCCACTGACATCGGTGGCCCTCACAGCTGATGGAGCGGGTTCGGGACGGTGCCGTGCACGGCGGCGTGCGGCCGGTCCGGGCGGTCGCGGTAGCCGTCCAGATGCAGCCGGTTGCGGTTGAGACAGAGCCGTTCGATCCGGGGCGTGAGCAGGTCGAAGGTCTCGAACCGGTCCTTGAGCTCCGGGAAGCGCGCCTGGTGCCGGAGGATCTCGGCGCGGACGAGCGACCAGAACCGGCTCTCCGCCACCCCGAGCTGCTCCTCGCAGATCGGTGCGAGATAGCGGAACACCCCGACGAAGAGCCCGGAGTGGATGAACTGGGTGAGGAACGACGGCGGCTCGGTGAGCAGCACCTCGCGCACCTCGGCGGGCATCGTGTCGTGCTCGGGCAGGGGCTCGGCGCTGACGTTGACGTCGTCGACGAAGTCCTTGATCGCCAGACGGACCGGGACGTCCTGCTCGTCGAAGACGACGATGGCGTTCTCGCCGTGCGGGGAGAAGACCGTGCCGTACCGGTAGAGGAAGTGCAGCAGCGGCGGCAGCAGCGCGGCGAAGAGACGGCTGAGCCAGACGGCCGGATCGAGGCCCGAGCGGTGCACGAGCTCGGCGGTGAACGAACGGCCCTGCGGGTCGGTGAGGAGCAGCGCGGCCAGGGTGCGGGCCCGCTCACCGGGGTCCAGCTGCGGGGCGATGGGCTCGCGCCAGATGCAGCCGAGGAGTTCCCGGTACTGGTAGGGGATGCCGGGGAGCCGGTCGTAGAGCGGGTGCTCCACCGCGACGGAGGCGGTCTCGCCGAGCAGCACGACCCGGGTCTCGTCGCGCAGGAAGGGGTCGGCGTCGCGCAGGGCGTGGACCCAGCCGGTGACCGCGGGCGCGGCGAGGGTGCGCTCGGTGGGCAGGCCCCGCCACACCAGGGTGTTGAGGATGGACAGGGGCAGCTTGACCGTCCGGGCGGCCGGGCGGCTGGTGTTGAGGAACGTGCGGATCGACTGCTGCGGCAGCCGCAGGTCCTCGTCGGCGGGGAGCGGAATTATCGTTCCGTCGGCGACCTGCGGGGCGAAGAGCTGCGCGACGCTCTCGTCCCACTGCCAGGGGTGCACCGGAAGCCAGAGGTAGTCGGCGGGGTCGCGGCCCTGGTCGGTGACCGCGGCGTCGAACGCCTCCCGGGTGCGGGGTGTGAGCTCGTCGGCGTAGAGCCGGTCGGGGGTGGCGAGCGCGGGAACGCCCCGGTACCGGGCCAGGTCGCGGTGGACCGCGAGCCAGGGAAGGCGGTGCGGCGTGCGGGCCTCGGGTGCCCACCGTTCGGTGTCGGTGGCGGAGAACCCGAGCCGGCCCTTGTTGACGACGATCCAGGGGTGCCCCGTCTGGTGCCCTTCGAGCTCGGCGTAGTCGAGGTCGGCGAGCTCCGCGGCGCTGAGGGACGTGGCCGCCAGGCGGGTGTCGGCGGCGAGCGTGGCGGTGATCTCGCGGACGAGGTGCCCGGTGGTGTCCCCGCTCAGGCCGAGGACCCCGGCGTGGGTGCGGGCGATGAACTGCAGCGGATCCGCGGACGGAGTGATCGAGTCCGGGTCCACCCGCCAGTGGCCGTAGGCGCCGCGCCGGGCGTGGAAGCGGTAGACCGTGCCGTCGTCCACGGGGAGCCGGTGGGCCGTCGGGGCGCCGTCCTCGGGCTCGGGCTCGGGCGAGATCACCCCCTCGTAGGCGAATTCGGCGAGCATCTTGGCGAGCAGGTGGCGGCTGGCTCGGTGCCAAGCGGCTTGACGCTGCTGGGGTGACGGGCGCAAAAGACGTGCTCCTCGGATGGGAACGGGGACGAGCCGAGAGGTTTGACGTGCTCCCTGGCCTGAAGTCCGGGGATTCCGGTCTGGGTCGGTTGACCCTTCCGGGGGCTTCCTGCTTCACCGCGCTGCGCGGGCACATGTACCCGTCTTACCCGCGCTCCACAGGCATTTGACGTCTCCACCCGCCCGGCGGCGACGATACGGCGTCCTTCGGCCAGGACGTTGCATGCTGCGTTGTGATCAGGCGCGGCCGGAAGCCGCCGCGACCACCTGACCTTCAGGCTGCCGACCTTGGCCACATACACCGTGCCGTCGCCCCGGAGGGAGAAGGCGTTGGTGTTCAGACGGATCGACTGCCGACGGTCCTTTTTCGACTTGTACCGAGGCGGCCCGACCTTCCGGCCCCGCCGCTTGCCCTTGATCGAGTCGAAAAAGCTCTTGTAAGCGGCATCCAGGTCCCGAAGGGACTGCTGCAGAACGACCGCCGACATCTCCGCGAGCCAGGCACGCTCCTCGGTGCGTTTGGCCTGGGTGATACGACGCCGGGACAGCTCGCCCGACGTCACATACGGCAGCCCCGCCGCATGCGCTTCCCTGCGGTCGCGCAGGCAGTCGTTCCACACCACCCGCGCGCACCCGAACGCCTTCGCCAAAGCGCGGCACTGGGAGGCATCCGGGTAGGCCCAGTAGCTGTAGCGGAGCAGCACACCCACGACCCTACTACGATTGGCCTCATGGATCAGGAGAATGACTACAGGCGTGGCAGGCATGTGGTTTCGGCGATGCACGTTCACTTGGTCTTTGTGACCAGGTCCCGTCGCGGAGTGTTCGACGATGAGATGCTGACGCGCTGCGAAGAGATCATGCGGAAGGTGTGTGAGGACTTCGAGGCGGAGCTGACGGAGTTCAACGGCGAACGCGATCACGTCCACCTCCTGATCAACTACCCGCCCAAAGTCGCCGTCTCCAAACTGGTCAACAGCCTCAAGGGCGTCTCCGCCCGCCGGATCCGGCAAGAGTTCACCGACCGGATCAACCACGCCACCAGCCACGGGCACCTGTGGTCGCCCTCGTACTTCGCCGCATCCTGCGGCGGAGCACCACTGGCCACCATCCGCCAGTACATCGAGCAGCAGCAACAGCCGCTCTGACCTGCACGTCACAGCACAGCCTTGAGATGCACTCATCCCCGGCGTCACCGCCAGGGCCTTCTGGAAGAGCCCCGGTAAGGAAAGCAGTGCACGGATCAGCGATGCCGGATGGCCTGATCACAGGAGGTGGCGATGAGGACGGTCGCGGATCATCAGGGCTGCTCGCTTGTCGGGGAGGTCGAGTTCGGCGGCGAAGCGGAAGCCCGCGCCGAGGAAGGCGGCTACGGACGGGGTGTTGCGCAGATCCGGCTCGGCCACGACCCGTCCGCAGGAGGGCCGGTGGTCGAGGACGAGATCGGCGACGGCGCGCAGCAGCGATGTGCCGACCCCTCGGCCGCGGTCGCCGACGGCGCCGATGAGCAGATGGATACCGGTGTCATGGGGGCGAGCGGGGTAATGGCGGGCCAGGGGGTCGAGATCGGCACGGTACACCTCCCAGTAACTCATCGGTACGCCGTTCAGCACCCCGAGACAGGGCACGCTGCGCCCGTCTCCGTCGAGTTGGGCCCGCACATGGGCGGCCACCCTCTCATCGGGCCCGGCGAGGTCCCAGAAGGCGGCCACCGCGGGGTCGTTCATCCAGCGGGTGACGAGCGGCAGATCGCGGGCGGTGTGCACGGGGGCGAGCAGGAAGGTGCCCTGGGCGGTGCTCACCGGCCCCCAGGAGCCGACGCCGTCCAGCAGATCGCAGCGGTCGGGGTCGGGCGGGGGCTCGGCGGGGCCGTCCGCTCGCCCGGGCCCGGCGCCCGCCCCGGTCGTCAGTGGGGCGAGAACCTCCGCCAGGCGGAGGTCCAGCGTGTCCTCGGTGCTGGAGTCGGTGCCGGGTCCCGGCGGGTCGGACGGCACGGTGCCGCTCTCCTCTCGGATGTCTCGGGGTGCCTCAGCCGTGGGGCACCCCGGGGCCTGCCGTGGTGGGTCATGTCCGCGATACGGAGAGGGGGTTGGGGACGGTGACGTAGACGGACTGGGTGTCGACCGGGCCGACCAGCTCGTCGAGACCGTGCAGCCGGGTGAACAGGTTCGCCTTGCAGCGCAGCGTGGCGGACTCGAGCAGCCGGGCGGGCAGGGTGGAACCGAGCGCTGCCGGGCCTGCCGCGGCTTCGCCGAGGAAGCGGCGGAACGCGGCCAGGAGGACGCGTTCATCGGCGAGCCCCTGTGAGCCGAACGCCCCGATGAGTCCGAGGACGTTGTTGATGCCCAGGTAGTAGGCGAGGCGTTCGTCGGTGACGTCGTCGGAGACGAATGTGTCGCTCTCGGTTCCGATGCCGGGGAGCCGTCGCTCCAGGCGGGCGCGGTGGGATTCGCGGAAGTAGTAGCCCTGGTTGTCCCGGTAGCGGCCACCGGCCGGCCAGCCGTGGGTGTCGAGGAGCACGAGCGTGTTCTGCTGGTGCGCTTCGAGCGCGACGCCCGCCTCTCCGTCGAGCCACAGCACGGGCCGGACCACGGCCTGGAGGTAGCGCAGGAACCACTCGGCGGACACGGCTCCGACGGGCCGGCCGGTGCGCCCGGCGAGCCGGGACACCAGGTCGGCGAGGCGGGACCGCATGAGCGGACTGCCGGCCGGGGCGTCCGCGGGGAACGGGCGGGGCGAGGTGAGCCCGGCGATGCAGACGGCGTCGTCACTGGGGCCGAACGGGTTGTGCCGGATGACGACGTCGAGGCCGGGGAGGGGCCTGCCGTCGGTGTCCGATACGGCGATCCAGGCCGGGTCGCGCACGATGTCGAAGCGGGGGTGGATCCGCTGCCACTGCTCGGCGAGACCGCTGCGCATCAGCCGGTGCACCTCGACGCCGCGCTGGAGTTCCTTGCGGAGGTTCTCGCGGCGGGAGTTGGTGATGCGCAGACCGAGGGAGAGCTTGAGCATGGCGGGCGCACCGGGGCGGTGCACGGTCCGGACGGAGGAGGTGGGGTGCCACGGCGCGCCGAACGGCCCCAGGTCGTGCAGCAGCCCGGCGTCGAGGAGTTCGGTGACGGCCGGGCGGTGCCGGATCTCCCGGGCCTGCCAGGGGTGGAGCGGCAACGGCACGGTGCCGGGGGGAAGTTCGAGTCCGTCGCCGGCCAGCTCGGTGGTGAGCTGCCCGGCGGGGACGGGGCGGCCCCGTTCGGTCCATGCGGAGTCGGTGGCCAGGACCGTCCGGTCGACGGCCAGCCAGTGCAGCGGGAAGGAGCCGCGCAGCTCGGGTGAGTAGGCGCGGGATTCGGCGTCGGAGAGCCCTTCGCGGCTCTTGGGAGTGGGGTGCAGCGGATGACCGAGGACGAGCGACTGCTCGGCGTCGAGAAACTGGTCCCCGGCGAGGGGTACGCCGGGGTGGGCCCGCCGGTCGGCGATGAACTCCGCGGTGCGCCGGACGGAGTCGGCGACCCGGCCGACGAGTTCGGTGCCGCCTTCGCCGGTGCCGGCTTCGCGGGTGCCGCCTTCGCCAGTGCCGGCTTCGCGGGTGGTGGCCTCGCCGGTGGCGCTGTCGCCGGGGCCGGGGCCTCCGGGCACCCCCGCACCGGGCACCCCCGCACCGGGCACTCCTGCGCCGGGGGCGGCGTGGGCCGCCTCCCGGCCGAGCAGGGCGGCGAGGGTGACGGCGTCGACGGCGGGTGCGCCGTCGGGGGCGGTCTCCAGGACGGGGTCGCCGAAACGGTGCCAGCCGGTGGCCGACCAGTAGCGGACGGGGACCAGGAGCGCGGTGCCGCTGGCGGGCAGCGGGATCCGCAGAGTGTCACCGCCCGGCGGGCGGGTGCCCGTCTCCCGCGTCCAGCAGCGCAGCAGGTTCTCCCGTGCCGCCGCCTCGGCCACGACGCGCGGGTCGGGGTGGTCCAGCGGGTCCTGTCCTGCCGGGCGGGCGCCGTTGGCGCCGGCCTGGCGGGGTACGGCGTGCCGGTCGGTGGTCGCTGTGGCCTCGCGGCCGGAGCATACGTCCATGGTCTGGTCGGCGCGGTGTCCCCGGCGGTGGAGCCGGGAACGGGGCGCCACCCTCCTTCGTCGGTTGGCTGGGCTGGAGATGCCTGCCGGAGCCGGAGCGCTCCCGGCTCCCGGGCGCCCGGCGCGGCAGGGCGCCGGGCGACCGGGGATGCGGGCGGGGAGCGCCGGTGGATATCCGGCCCACCCTGTCGGGCGGAGGTGCCGGGGCGGAAGGCGGCAACGGCGGCGCCGTGCCCCGCCGGGCCGTCCTCACCGGGAGGTGCCCGGCGGCGCGAGGCGCGGCGGCCGGGGTACGGACGGGTACGCGTCACGGACGCCACCACCGTTCCGGACGGCGCTGGAGATCGCGTCGGTCAGCCGGTCGAGGACCGCTTCGGCCTGCTCGTCGGTGATGGTCAGCGGCGGAAGGAGACGCACCACGCTGGAGTACCGGCCGCCGAGTTCGACGATCAGTCCACGCCGCAGACACTCCTGCTGGACCTCGGCTGCCAGCAGTGGGGCGGCCGGCGGCCCGCCGCCGAACGACGTGCCACCGGCCGCCCGCACGTCGAACACCCCGGGTCCGGGTACCGCGCCGCTCTCCGCCACCGCGCCGCCGCTGTGGCCGGGGCCGTCGAGGTACGCGTCGGTGCTGCCATGGCCGCGGTTCCGGCCGTTGCCGCGGTGGGTGCCGTCACGACCGGGGCTTCCGGCCTTGCGGCAACTCTGCTGCTCCTGGCCGCCGTTGTTGTGGCGACGGCCGTCCGCAGGGCCGTTGCCCCGGTGGTCGCACTCGCCGCCGGTGCCGTTCCGGCTCGCGTGGACGGTGCCTCCGGCGCCGCTGCCACCGCTGGTCCCACCGGGTTCGCCGGAGCCGAGGGGATCGGTGCTTCCGGAGCGGTCACCGCGGCCCCGGCCGTCGCGCGCCCGGCTGTTGCCGTCCGGGCCGGCCGCACGGCTGAACGGTGCCTCGCCTGCCTCGGCGGCCACCAGCTCCAGGCCGATCATGAGGCCCCTGCCGCGGACGTCACCGACGCACGGCTGCTCCGCGGCGAAGCGGCGCAGCCGCTCCAGCATCCGGCCGCCGAGCACGGCCGCCCGCTCGGCGAGTCCGTTCTCCCGCACATACGCCAGCGTCGCCGCTCCCGCGGCCATCGCGAGCTGGTTGCCGCGGAAGGTTCCGGCGTGCGCGCCGGGCTGCCAGAGGTCGAGGCCGTCGCGGTAGACCACGACGGCGAGCGGCAGGCTGCCGCCGATGGCCTTCGACAGCACCATGACGTCCGGCACCACCCCGCTGTGCTCGACGGCCCAGAAGGCTCCGGTGCGGCCGACGCCTGTCTGCACCTCGTCCGCGATGAGCGGAATGCCGCGTGCGGCGGTCAGTTCCCGCATCCGGCGCAGCCAGGGGCCGGGGGCCGGGATCACTCCGCCCTCCCCCTGCACCGGTTCGACGAGCATGGCGGCCGGGAGCGGGACTCCGCTCTTGGGGTCGTCCAGCAGCTGCTCGGTCCACCGTGCGGAGAGTTCCGCACCCCGTGCGCCGCCGACCCCGAACGGGCAGCGGTAGTCGTACGGGTAGGGCAGTCGCGCCACCCTGACGTCCTGTGCGCCCCCCGATGCTTCGAGTGCCCCCGCGGTCATCCCGTGATACGCCCCGGAGAAGGCGAGGAGCCCGGAACGTCCGGTCGCGGTGCGGACGAGTTTGATCGCCGCCTCGACCGCGTCGCTTCCCGCGGGGCCGCAGAACTGCACGCGCGCCCGGTCGGCCAGGTCTCCCGGCAGGGTCCGGAACAGCTCGGTGGTGAAGGCGTCCTTGACCGGGGTCGCGAGGTCGAGCGCGTGCAGCGGCGCCCCGGAGTCGAGGACGGAGCGGATGGCTTCCAGCACCACCGGATGGTTGTGGCCGAGGGCCAGCGACCCGGCGCCGGACAGGCAGTCGAGGTACCGCCGGCCGTCGGCCCCCTCGATCGTCATCCCCCGGGCCCGCACCGGGACGATGGGGAGTGCGCGCGCGTACGTCCGCGCGGCCGACTCGCGGAGCGACTGCCGCCGGAGGATCCCCTCCTGGGCCGCGTCCGCGGTCCCCGCCCTGTCCGGCACGGCATCCTGCGCGGCGTCCTGCGCGGCCGCGGAGTCGGGAGCGTGCGGCGCCGTCGGCGGGGACTCGGTCACGGCCACGGTTCTCCTGTCCTCTGGATGAACGCTGGTTGGCTGTCCGCCGTACGTACCAACGACGCCGCGAGCGGCGGATCACGGGCAACCGGAAGATCCTTGGCGCCTCGGCGCCGTCGGCCCGGGAACCACGGACCCGGCCGCGGCCGTCCCCAACGGCACCGGCATAGTGGGGCTCTGCGCCTCGGTCGGGGTGCATGACAAGTTCATCTGCAGGGTTCGTACACACCCAGGGGGAGTTCCACCCATGCCTTCCATACGACGGCCCGCCCTCGCCGCAGTCGCGCTCGCCGCTGTGCTCGCGGTGACCGCGACCGCGTGCGGCCCGACGGACAACGACGCGAGCGACCAGCCGGGGGCCTCCGCGGGGCAGCAGGGGCAGGGCGCCGTCACCCCTCCGAAGGACATCGACCAGCGCCTGAAGGAGCTGGGGATCGACCTGGACAAGTGGAAGAACGGGGAGTGGAAGAAGAACTGGAACAAGGACGACTGGCTCCGCGAGGCCGGTGACTTCGTCAACCCGATCATCGAGGACCTCTGGAAGCCGGAGCGGATGAAGGGCGCGGAGGACCCGCAGAAGACGGTCCCCGCGGACCTCTCGGACGACCAAGGCGTCACCGACCCCGAGCCGGCGCCCGTCGAGGCGAGTCAGGTCCGGACGCCGTACCACGACAACGCGGCCCCGGTCGGCAAGGTCTTCTTCGACGGTCCCGACGGCTCGATGGTCTGCTCCGCCACGGTCGTGAAGGACCCGGCCCACCCGGGCAAGTCCAACATGGTCTGGACGGCGGGCCACTGTGTGCACGCGGGCAAGACGGGCGGCTGGTACCGCAACATCGCCTTCGTCCCCTCCTTCAACGACAAGGGCGCTCCCGCGGCACAGCTGAACAGCTCGCCCCGCGAGCAGGTCGCCCCGTACGGCACCTGGTGGGCGGACTGGGCGTCCACCTCCCAGCAGTGGATCAAGGAGGGTGAGGAATCGGGCGGCAGCGGCGCGCCGTACGACTTCGCCGTGCTGCATGTGAAGCCGGAGGCGGGCAGCGAGGGCAAGTCCCTGGAGGAGACCGTCGGTGCGGCCCTGCCGGTCGAGTTCAACGCCCCCGCGGTGAAGGATATCTCCGACATGGGCGCCTGGGGTTACCCGGCCGCCCCGCCGTTCGACGGCAGCAAGATGTTCTCCTGTGTCGACAAGCCCGGGCGTCTCTCCACGTCCTCGTCCCAGCCGACGATGTACCGGATCGGCTGCACCATGACGGGCGGTTCCTCCGGCGGCGGATGGTTCGCCAACGGGGCCGACGGCAAGCCGGCTCTGGTGTCCAACACCTCCATCGGCCCCGCCCCCGCCACTTGGCTGGCGGGACCGCACCTGGGCCCCGAGGCGAAGAGCATGTACGACGCGGTCAGCCGGAAGTTCGCGAACCGCTGACCCGGTCGCGGCCACTGAGCCACGCATGACGAAGGGCCTGTTCCCACCGGCCGGTGGGAACAGGCCCTTCGTCATGCGCTGTGAGCGGTGCACTTGACCTTGGCCGACGCGCCATACGAACGCATCCGTCAGCCGGGCCCTGCCCGATCCGCCGTGCAGACCACGGCGTCAGGCGCGCCCGGCCGCCGGGACGTACGGCTGGAGCTCGGCCGCCAGTTCCTCGTGGACCCTGGCCGTGAGCAGCGTGCCCTCCGGGGTGTGCTCCTCGGAGATCACCTCACCGTCGGCGTGCGCCCGCGAGACCAACTGGCCGTGCGTGTACGGAACCAGCGCCTCGATCTCGACCCGGGGCCGCGGCAGCTCGTCGTCGATCAGCGCCAGCAGTTCGTCGATGCCCTGCCCCGAGCGGGCCGACACCGCCAGGGCGCGCGGCTCGATCCGGAGCAGACGCTGGAGGACCAGCGGATCGGCCGCGTCCGCCTTGTTGACCACCACGATCTCGGGCACCTCGACGGCGCCCACCTCGCGGATGACCTCGCGGACCGCCGCCAGCTGCTCCTCCGGGAACGGATGCGAACCGTCCACCACGTGCAGGATCAGATCGGAGTCACCGACCTCCTCCATCGTGGAGCGGAACGCCTCCACCAGGTGGTGGGGCAGATGCCGGACGAACCCGACGGTGTCGGCCAGGGTGTAGAGCCGGCCGCTGGGCGTCTCGGCGCGGCGGACCGTCGGGTCCAGGGTGGCGAACAGCGCGTTCTCCACCAGCACACCCGCGCCGGTCAGCCGGTTGAGCAGCGAGGACTTGCCGGCGTTGGTGTAGCCGGCGATGGCGACCGAGGGCACCTTGTTGCGTCGGCGCTCCTGCCGCTTGATGTCGCGGCCGGTCTTCATCTCCGCGATCTCCCGGCGCATCTTCGCCATCTTCTCGCGGATCCGGCGCCGGTCCGTCTCGATCTTGGTCTCACCGGGACCACGGGTGGCCATACCGCCGCCCGAGGAACCGGAGCCACCGCCACCCATCTGCCGGGACAGCGACTGACCCCAGCCGCGCAGCCGCGGCAGCATGTACTGCATCTGCGCGAGCGCGACCTGCGCCTTGCCCTCTCGGGACTTGGCGTGCTGGGCGAAGATGTCGAGGATGAGGGCGGTCCGGTCGACCACCTTCACCTTGACGACGTCCTCGAGATGGATGAGCTGACCCGGGGTGAGCTCACCGTCACAGACGACGGTGTCGGCTCCGCTCTCGAGCACGATGTCCCGCAGCTCCAGGGCCTTGCCGGAGCCGATGTAGGTGGCCGGGTCGGGCTTGTCGCGGCGCTGGATCACGCCGTCCAGCACCACCGCGCCCGCCGTCTCGGCCAGCGCGGCCAGTTCCGCGAGGGAGTTCTCCGCGTCCTGCACCGTGCCCGACGTCCAGACGCCGACCAGCACCACACGCTCCAGGCGCAGCTGCCGGTACTCGACCTCGGTGACGTCCTCGAGCTCGGTGGAGAGGCCCGCGACCCGGCGCAGGGCCGCACGGTCGGAGCGGTCGTACTGTCCGCCGTCACGCTCCTCGTCGGCTTCGTGGCTCCAGGCGACGTCCTCTTCCATCAGGGCGTCGGCCCGAAGGCTTGTCGAGAAGCTCTGGGCGTCCTGGGAAGGGGAAGAAGAGGAGGTCATTGGATCCTTACGTCGATGGAAACTCTCGTCGGGAACAACGTCCGGGCCGGCTGGAGGATTCCCCGGCCGGACCGGGTCGCCGACGGGACGATGGTCCCACGCGCCCGCCCGGCCGTCACACCGGTTTTCCGGCCCGGTGCCGGGCACCGGGCCGTGCGGCGGGGGCGGCCGGGCCGGTCCGCCAGTCCGGGTGCCCGGGCATGGCCGGGGTCCTGGCCCCGTACAGCCAGGGCCGCAGGAAGCCGGACTGGTCCCGGCCGGAGACCTCGGAGGCGAGGGCGACGAAGTCGGCCGTGGCGGCGTGGCCGTCGCGGTACCGGCCGGCCCAGGTCCGTTCCAGCCGGTCGAACGCGGCCGGACCGATGCGCTGCCGCAGGGCGTACAGCACCAGGGCGCTCCCGTCGTACACCACGGGGCGGAAGATGCCGATCTTCTGCCCCGGTTCGGGCGGCTTCGGGGCGGCGGGCGGCCCGCTGGCCGCCCGCCAGGCGTCGGACTGCGCGTACGCCCGGCGCATCCGCTCGGCGAGCGGGACGCCCGCCCGTTCCTCGGCCCAGCGGGCCTCGTACCAGGTGGCGTGGCTCTCGCTGAGCCAGACGTCGGACCAGCGGGCCGGGCTGACGCTGTCGCCGAACCACTGGTGGGCCAGCTCGTGCACCATGACCGACTCGACGTACGCCTCGGTGAAGCGCGGGTCGGTGAAGAGCCGGCGCTCGAAGAGCGAGAGGGTCTGGGTCTCCAGCTCGAAGCCGGTCCGGGTGCCGGCGACCAGCAGCCCGTAGGTCTCGAACGGGTACCGGCCGACCTGCCGCTCCATCCAGGCGATCTGCCCGGGTGTCCGGGCCGCCCACCGCTCCATCCGTCCGCGGTCGGCCACGGGCACCACGTCCCGTACCGGCAGGCCGTGCGGCCCCCGGCGCCGGAGCACCGCGGAGCGCCCGATGGAGACCTGGGCCAGTTCGGTGGCCATCGGATGCGCGCCGCGGTATTCCCAGGTGGTCGTGGTCCGGCCGGGCCGGCGGGCCGGCCGCAGCCCGCCGGCGACGACGGTGAGGTCCCGCGGTGCGGTGACCCGGAAGGTGAAGACGGCCTTGTCGGAGGGGTGGTCGTTGCAGGGGAAGACGCGGTGGGCGGCATCGGCCTGATTGGCCATCGCCAGGCCGTCGTCGGTCCGCACCCAGCCGCCGTCGGCGCCCGTGCCCGGGTCGCTGGTGTGCGCGATGCCGACGTGCAGCGGAGCGCCCTCGGGCACCGGCTCGGCCGGGGTGACGGCGAGGTCCTCGCCCACGTTCGAGAAGGCCGCGGGTGCGCCGTTGACCCGGACGGCGGTGACGGTCCCCCGGGCGAAGTCCAGGTTGAAGCGGTCCAGCGGCGCCGTGGCCCGGGCCCGGACGGTGGTGACCGCCCGGAGGGGTTCGGCGTTGTCGCCCGAGTAGCGGAGGGCGATGTCGTACGCCTGGACGTCGTAGCCCGGGTTCCCCAGGTGGGGGTAGAGCCGGTCGCCGATGCCCTGGGCGGCCGGTTCCGGCGCGGCGGCCGCGACGAGCGCGGCCAGGACGGCGGCGGCCAGGGCTGTCCGGCGGGGCGCGGGTCGGGTCATGCCCTACGGCTATCAGCGCGGCGGCGGAGCCCGGCGGAGCCGCGCGCCCCGCCCACCCGAACGGCTGGAGTCCGGCCGGTTTCAGTGCACGGACCGGGGCCCCGCGGTGGGAGCGTGCGCCCGGCTCACGTCGTACACGCCCGGCACGCGGAGCATGGCGCGCATCAGTCCGGACAGGCCGGCCGCGTCGGGGAGCTGGAGGGTGTAGGTGTGGCGGACCCGCTGCTCGTGGGGCGGTTCCACCGCTGCGGCGACGATGGCCGCCCCCTCCTGGGCGATGGCCTCGGTGAGGTCGGCGAGCAGGTGCGGCCGGCCGAAGGCCTCCGCGAGCAGGGTGACGCGGCAGTCGCCGCGGCCGGCCCCGTCGCCGCCGCACCAGCGCACCCCGACCGGCGGCCGTCCGGACACCGTCATCCGGGCGACGGCGGGGCACTGGGCGCGGTGCACGGTCACCGTCCCGCCCCGTACGGCGAACCCGGTGACCGGGTCGGGCGGCACCGGGGTGCAGCAGCCCGCGAGCCGCACCGCGGCGCCCGGCAGGTCCGGTACGGCGGCGACGGCGCCCTCCGGGTCCGGGGCGGCCGTCCGCGGCTCGGCTTCCGCCGGGGCGCTCTCCGGCTGCGCGGCGGGCGCGGTGTCGGGCGGCACCTGCGCCGCGTCCGGATGGGCGGTGAGCCAGTGGCTGATCGCGATCCGAGCGGCGGGGGTGCGGGCGTGCTCCAGCCAGTCGGGGGACGGCCCCGCGGAGGGGTCCTGGGCCATGAGGAGTTGCAGGGTGTCGCCGTCGCCGAGCACGGTGGCGAGCGTGGCCAGCCGGCCGTTGACCCGGGCTCCGATGCAGGTGTGCGCGGCCTCCCCGTGCCACGCGTACGCCGCGTCCACACAACTGGCGCCTGCCGGAAGGCCGAGTGCGCCGCCGTCGGCACGGAAGACGGTGATCTCCGCGTCCTGTGCGAGGTCGTCGCGGAGCGAGGCCCAGAACGTGTCGGGGTCGGGTGCGGACTGCTGCCAGGCGAGCAGCCGGGACAGCCAGCCGGGCCGGGTGGGGTCGGCGCGCTCCCCGTCCGCCTCGGCCGCTTCGGGGGCTTCGGTCGTCGGGACATGCGGATTGCCCAGCGCGATCACGCCGGCCTCGGCCACCCGGTGCATCTGGTGGGTGCGGATGAGGACTTCGGCGACGTCGCCGCCCGGCCGGCCGGCCACGGCCGTGTGCAGCGACTGGTAGAGGTTGAACTTCGGCGCGGCGATGAAGTCCTTGAACTCGGAGACGACCGGGGTGAAGCAGGTGTGGAGCTCGCCGAGGACGGCGTAGCAGTCGGCGTCCTCCGCGACGAGCACCAGGATGCGGCCGAAGTCGGCGCCGCCGAGCCGGCCGCGTTTGAGCCGGACCCGGTGCACGGAGACGAAGTGCCGCGGGCGGACCAGCACGTCGGCCCCGATGCCCGCTTCCCGCAGCACGGTTCCGAGCTCCTCGGCGATCCGGGTGAGCGGGTCGGGCCGGTTCGCGTGCTCCAGCAGCAGGTCGCGGGTGCGGGCGTACTCCTCGGGGTGCAGGACGGCGAAGACCAGGTCCTCCAGCTCGGTCTTGAGCGCCTGCACGCCGAGCCGCTCGGCGAGCGGGATCAGTACGTCACGGGTGACCCGGGCGATCCTGGCCTGCTTCTCGGGGCGCATCACCCCGAGGGTGCGCATGTTGTGGAGGCGGTCGGCGAGCTTGATGGACATGACGCGGACGTCGTTGCCGGTGGCGACGAGCATCTTGCGGAAGGTCTCCGGCTCCGCCGCGGCCCCGTAGTCCACCTTCTCGAGCTTGGTGACCCCGTCGACGAGGTAGCGGACCTCCTCGCCGAACCCCTCCCCGACCTGGTCGAGGGTCAGCTCGGTGTCCTCGACGGTGTCGTGGAGGAGGGAGGCCGTCAACGTCGTCGTCTCGGCGCCCAGTTCGGCGAGGATGAGTGTCACCGCGAGGGGGTGGGTGATGTACGGTTCGCCGCTCTTGCGGGTCTGCCCCCGGTGCGAGGACTCGGCGAGCAGATAGGCCCGGCGGAGCTGGTCGAGGTCGGCGCCCGGGTGCCGCGCCCGGTGCACCTTGGCCACATGGTCGATGGCGTCCGGGAGACGGTCCCGCTGGCCGGGGCCCAGCAGCGCCGCGCGACCGAGTCTGCGCAGATCGATGCGGGCGCGCCTGCGGGCCGGCGGACCAGGGTTGACGGTCTCGCTCATGGGCACCTCCGGCGGCATCGACACCGGCGGGAGCGGGGCCGGTGCCCGGCGCCCGGGCCGGTGCTTGATGCTATCGAGCCCATCACCCACGGATGACCGGCTCTCGCTCAGCGTGAACCGGATCACCCGTTCGAGGGAGGCGTCAGACGAACGCGGTTGCGAGCCACTCCGGGTCGATGACGCCCTCGGCCACGATCACGGCCGGGCCTGTCATCTCGATCCGGCCGTCCGGGTGCTCGGAGATCAGCAGGCGGCCGCCGGGGAGGTCCACGGTGTAGGTGGCGGGGCTGCCGGTCACGGCCGGGTCGACGCCGTCGCGGCGGGCCGCGGCGACCATGACGGCGCAGGCCCCGGTGCCGCAGGAACGGGTCTCCCCCGAGCCGCGCTCGTGCACGCGCATGGCGACGTGCCCCGGGGCGCGGTCCACGACGAACTCGACGTTGGTGCCGTCGGGGTACGCGGACGCGGGGTGCACCGGCGGGGCGGAGAACAGGTTCCCGGCGTGGGCGAGGTCGTCGACGAAGGCGACGGCGTGCGGGTTGCCCATGTTGACGTGGCGCGCGGGCCAGCTGCGCTCCCCCACGGTCACCGTGACCTCGCCGTCGGGGAGCCGCGCGGCCCCCATGCCGACGGTGATGTCGCCGTCCCCGCCGGCCGCCGGGGCCTTGGCGATGTGCACCTGCCGCACACCGGCCCGGGTGGCGACGGCGAGATCGCCGGCCTCCACCAGGCCCGCGCGCCGGAGGTACCGGGCGAAGACGCGTACGCCGTTGCCGCACATCTCGGCGATGCTGCCGTCGCCGTTGCGGTAGTCCATGAACCACTCGGCCTCGGCGGCCATCGACGCGGCCTCGGGGTGTGCCGCGGACCGCACCACGTGGAGCAGCCCGTCCCCGCCGATACCGGCCCGGCGGTCGCAGAGCCGCGCCACGACCGCGGGGGGCAGGTCGAGGGCGTTGCCGGGGTCGGGAACGATCACGAAGTCGTTCTCGGTGCCATGACCCTTGAGGAAGGGGATCTGCTCGGTGCTCACCCCTCGATCCTACGGGCCGGTCCGGCACGGGGGAGTCCGACCTGCGGGCCCGGTGGCGCGTCTCCACATACCGGTGCCGCGCGCCGAACGCGGGTCCGGCCTGCGGGCCGGTGGCGGCAGCCCCGTCCGGGAGCCGCCCCTGTGCGGGTCCGTGCCGTGCCGGGTGAAGCCGTGGCTCAGCGCAGGCGGGCGACCCGCCAGATGGCGAGCGCCGCGGCCGTGCCGACCAGCAGGGCGTAGAGCGCGATGACGCGCCAGTCGGGACGTCTGCCCGAGCCGCGCGGCGCGAGTCCGGGCCAGGTGAGGCCGACCCGGCGGGCGGCCATCATGCCCCAGCCCGCCGCGCAGCAGCTGATCAGCAGGCCGAGCAGGGCCACCATCGCTCCGCTGTCGCCGAATTCGAAGGCGAGCGGGAAGGCGAACATCAGGGAGCCGGCGGCCGCGAGACCCACGATGGGCGCGATCTGCCAGATGCGGAGCCGTCGCGGCGGGCGCAGCTCGCGGAAGGACTCGCCGCCGGTCGCCGGCTCGGGGCCGTCCGGGGTGAGCTCCTCGGTCCGTCGGTCCTGCGGCTGCGGTCTGTCGCGAGGGCCGGCCTCCATTGCCACGCGCCCTCCCAACTCGGACTTCACGGCTGATCGAAGTCCGATGATGACACGCACTCGGATGCCCGGAAGGCGTACGGAGCCTCCCGATGCCATCACGTGATCAGGCTGTGACCGCTCGTTCGACCAACGTCAACGCGCGGGTCCGGAGTTCCGGCAGCCGGTCGGCCGCTCCGCTGAGCCAGTGCACCCGGGGATCGCGCCGGAACCAGGAGTCCTGACGGCGTGCGAACCGCTTGGTGGCGCGCACGGTCTCGGCGCGCGCGGCGTCCTCGGTGCACTCGCCCGCCAGGAAGGCGAGGACCTGCTGATAGCCGAGGGCCCGGGAGGCCGTGCGCCCCTCGCGGAGGCCGGCGGCCTCCAGGGTGCGCACCTCGTCGACGAGCCCCTGGTCCCACATCCGGTCGACGCGTGAGGCGATGCGTGCGTCCAGCTCCGGGCGGTCGACGTCCACCCCGATCTGGACGGTGTCGTAGACGGACTCATGGCCCGGGAGGTTGGCGGTGAAGGGGCGGCCGGTGATCTCGATGACCTCCAGGGCGCGGACGATGCGCCGGCCGTTGCCGGGCAGGATCGCCCGGGCCGCCGCCGGGTCGGCCGCGGCCAGCCGGGCGTGCAGCACACCGGGGCCCTCGGCGGCCAACTCGCCCTCCAGACGGGCGCGTACGTCCGGATCGGTGCCCGGGAACTCCATGACGTCGATCGCCCCGCGGACGTACAGCCCGGAGCCGCCGACCAGCACCGGGGTACGCCCGGCGGCCAGCAGCCGGTCGATCTCCGCCCGGGCCAGCCGCTGGTACTCGGCGACGCTGGCGGCCTCCGTGACGTCCCAGATGTCCAGCAGCCGGTGCGGCACGCCCCGGCGCTCCTCGGGCGACAGCTTGGCGGTGCCGATGTCCATGCCGCGGTACAGCTGCATGGAGTCGGCGTTGATCACCTCGCCGTCGAAGTGCTCGGCCAGGGCCACGCCGAGATCGGACTTTCCGGCCGCGGTGGGACCCACCACGGCGATGACCCGGGGCACGGGCGCTGAACTTGTCACTGGCACAGTCTCGCAAACCCCGGCCGCCCTCCTCGAACGAGCGACGTGACGGCCCGCCCCCGGGGTCGTTGCGTGGGGCGAGGTTCCGCCGCCGGTTTACGCATCGGTGCCGGGGGGCGACGCAAGGGGACGCTCCGGGCTGCGCGGGATATCACTCACCCCAGCGAGGTTATGGAGTAGATATGGGCGTGTTTTCACGGTTTCGGCGTCGTTCGTCCGCGGCGTCAACCGACGAGGCGGCGGCCGCCCCTCTGACGACGGAATCCACGGAGCCCGCGGTTGACGCCGAGGCAGCGTCCGAGGAGTCGCCGAAGACGACGGACGGGGTGGAGATCCCGAAGCAGCAGTCCGCGGAGGAGGCCGCCGACAGCGAGGCCGGTGAGGGCGCCCGCAAGTAGGCCCACCGCAGTCTGTCGACGGACGGCCGCGAAGCCCCGTGCCTCGCGGCCGTCCGCGTGTCCGGCCCCGGCCGTCCCGTCCGGCGGCCGCCCGGCTACGACCAGACCGCGACGGAGTAGCCCACCCCGTAGGGGGCGTCGTCGTACAGCAGCGTGCCGGCCAGCCCGGCGCCCTCTGCCGCCCCCGCCAGCACCTGCCAGGGCGCCCGCCCCGCGGCCTTCAGCTCGTGCGCCGTCCGTTCGTCGACGGCCAGCAGCGCCTCGGTGTCGGCGGCGCCCAGCGCCCGGGCGGTCCCGGCGTCGAAGTCCGCGGCCCGGTCGTCGAGGTAGCCGGGGGCCTTCAGGGTCCGGCAGGCGCTGCCGTCCCCCATGACCAGCAGGGCGAGCCGCTCGGCACCGGCGGCGCTCTCCCGGCCTAGTGCGGCGCAGCGCCCGGAGGGGAGAGCGGTGTCGATCCCCAGGCCCTCGACCGGTGCGGCCGTGAAGTCCGTGTGCTCCAGCAGCCAGGCCGCGACGGCGAGGGACGACGGCAGCTCCCGTACGGAGGCGTCGCCCTTACCGAGCCGGACCGCCCGGTCCACGCCGAAGCCCCGGAACGATCCGGCCGCGCCCGAGGGGTAGGGGCCCTGCTCGTCGGGCCCGGCCGGGCCGATCACCAGCAGGCGGTCGGGGCGGGCGGCGGCGAGCACCGCGACGGCGTCCGAACAGGCCGTCCGGAGACCGTCGAGTTCGGCGGCCGCCCCGGCGGCCACCTCGGGCACAAGGAGCGGCGGGCAGGGGCACACGGCGGCTGCGGCAAGCATGTCCGAACCCTACGCGCGCGGCTCGGGCGCCGGGCCCCGCCCGGCGCGAGCCGGCTCCCGTCAGCCGCAGCCGCCGGTCACGGCCGGCAGCGGTGCCGGGACGCCCACGGTGGGCAGGCCCAGCATCACGCCGGAGGACTCCTGCGGGGCCGCGGTGCGGCGCTCCCAGGCGTCACCGGCGCGGGTGCGGCGGACGCCCTTCGCCGGCCCCTCGGCGAGCAGGTGGTGCGGGGCGGCGTAGGTGATCTCCACCTCGACGACGTCGCCCGGCCGGACCGGCTCCTCGGGGCGGGTGAAGTGCACCAGGCGGTTGTCGGGGGCCCGGCCGGAGAGCCGGCGGGTGGCGTCGTCCTTGCGCCCCTCGCCCTCGGCGACCAGGACCTCGAGGGTCCGGCCGACCTGCTTCTTGTTCTCCGACCAGCTGATCTCCTCCTGGAGGGCGACCAGACGCTCGTAGCGCGCCTGCACGACCTCCTTGGGGATCTGCCCGTCCATCTCCGCCGCGGGCGTCCCGGGGCGCTTGGAGTACTGGAAGGTGAACGCCTGGGCGAAGCGCGCCTCCCGGACCACGTGCATGGTCTGCTCGAAGTCCTCCTCGGTCTCGCCGGGGAAGCCCACGATGATGTCGGTCGAGATCGCGGCGTCCGGCATCGCGGCGCGCACCTTCTCGATGATGCCTAGGAAGCGGTCCTGGCGGTAGGAGCGGCGCATCGCCTTGAGGACGGTGTCCGAGCCGGACTGCAGCGGCATGTGCAGCTGCGGCATCACGTTCGGTGTCTCGGCCATGGCGGCGATCACGTCGTCGGTGAAGTCGCGGGGGTGCGGGGAGGTGAAGCGGACCCGCTCCAGCCCTTCCACCCGGCCGCAGGAGCGCAGCAGCTTGCTGAACGCCTCGCGGTCCCCGATGTCGGAACCGTAGGCGTTGACGTTCTGCCCGAGCAGCGTGATCTCGGTGACGCCCTCGGCGACCAGCGTCTCCACCTCGGCGAGGATGTCGCCCGGCCGGCGGTCCTTCTCCTTGCCGCGGAGCGCGGGGACGATGCAGAAGGTGCAGGTGTTGTTGCAGCCGACGGAGATGGAGACCCAGGCCGCGTACGCCGACTCGCGGCGGGTCGGCAGCGTGGAGGGGAACGCCTCCAGCGACTCGGCGATCTCGACCTGCGCCTCTTCCTGGACGCGCGCCCGCTCCAGCAGCACCGGGAGGCTGCCGATGTTGTGCGTGCCGAACACCACGTCGACCCAGGGGGCCTTCCTGACGATGGTGTCGCGGTCCTTCTGCGCGAGGCAGCCGCCGACGGCGATCTGCATCCCGGGCCGCTTCGCCTTCATCGGGGCGAGCCGGCCGAGATTGCCGTAGAGCCGGTTGTCGGCGTTCTCCCGCACCGCGCAGGTGTTGAAGACGACGATGTCCGCCTCGCCCTCGGCACGGCCTTCGGGCGCCCGGACGTAACCGGCGTCCTCCAGCAGGCCGGAGAGCCGCTCGGAGTCGTGGACATTCATCTGGCACCCGTAGGTGCGCACCTCGTAGGTCTTCGCGCTCATCTCGCCCACCAGGGTACGTGGTCACCACCGGGCTCCGCCCCCGCCTTCCGTGCGCTCCCCGGGCGCCGCGTGATCCCGTCCGGCGCCCCTGGCCCCGGGCTGCCCGGGCTGGCAGGATCGCGCGCATGGCTCCCGCGTTCCCAGGCATCCGCGACCGGCGCTCCGCCCTGCGCTTCGGCCGGCGGCGTGCCCTGCAGGTCACGGCGGCGGCCGGCGCGGTGCTGGCGCTGCTGCTGTGGTGGCTGCTGCCGCTGGGCCAGACCTCGTCCCCGCACGGCAGGGTGGACTTCACCACCGGGGTGCCCACCGGGGTGTACGCCCGCTACGGCGCGCTCCTGCAGCAGCACGTGGCCCGGGATCTGCCCGGCGTCGACCTGCGGCTGCGGTCCAGCGAGGGGTCCGTCCAGAACATCGAGCGGCTCGTCTCCGGCAAGGCGAGCTTCACCATCGCCACGGCCGACGCGGTCGCCGCCTACCGGGAGCGCGGCGGCCGGGACGCGGACCGGCTGCGCGCCTGCGCACGGCTGTACGACGACTACATGCAGCTCGTGGTGCCGGCCGGCTCCGACGTGCGGAGCGCCGCCGACCTGCGGGGCAAGCGGGTCGCCATAGGCCAGAAGGGCTCCGGGGTGAGCCTGATAGCGGGCCGGCTCCTCGGAGCCGCCGGGCTCGACGCCCGGAAGGACATCGAGCCGGTCCGGGTGGGCATCGACCGGATGCCCGGCCTGCTGCGCGAGGGGAGGATCGACGCATTCTTCTGGTCGGGCGGGCTGCCGACGGCGGCGGTCTCCGACCTCGCCGACGACGTCGACATCCGTCTCGTGCAGCTCGGGGACCTCAGCGACGAGCTGACCCGGCAGGGCGCGGCGACCCGTCACTACCGGGCGGCGGTCATGCCGGCCGACGCCTATCCGCAGGTGCAGCACGGCAAGGCGGTGAAGACGGTGGCGGTGGCGAACCTGCTGGTGACCACGGACCGTACGGATCCGGGGCTGACCGAGGGCATCACCCGCACGGTGATCGACAGCCGCGACCGGATCGGCAGCGAGGTGCACGCGGCGCAGCTGGTGGACCTGCGGACGGCGATCTTCACGGATCCGCTGGAGCTGCACGAGGGCGCCCGCCGCTACTACCGCTCGGTCAAGTCCTGATCCCCCGCTCGGCCGGACCCGGCCGGGCCCGACGTCCGTCCCGAGCCATCGGAGCCGCGTCATGCATGACGACCGCAGCATCGTCGAGTCCCGTCTGCACCGTGTCCTGACCGAACGCATCCGGCCCGCGGTCCACGGCCGCTGCGTGCCGCTCACCGTCGAGCGCTGGGACACGCCCGGTGAACCGGTCCCGGTCGCCGAGGGGCTGGCCGCCGCGTACGGCCCGGCGCGGGCGGGCGACCGGTGGGGGCCGGCCTGGGGGACCAGCTGGTTCCGGGTGCGCGGCCGGGTGCCCGAGGAGTGGGCGGGGCGCACCGTGGAGGCCGTCCTCGACCTGGGCTTCGACCGGGGGATGCCCGGGTTCCAGTGCGAGGGGCTGGTGTACCGGCCCGACGGGGAGGCGGTGAAGGGCCTCCATCCGTACAACGACTGGGTGCGCGTCGGCGACCCGGCCCGGGGCGGTGAGGAGGTGCTGCTGTACGTCGAGGCGGCCGCCAACCCGGTCCTCGCGGGCCAGACGCCGACCCGTCAGGGGGACCGGCTCACCGCGGGCGAGGAGCCGCTGTACCGGATCGCCCGGATGGATCTCGCCGTGTTCGAGGCGGACGTCTGGGAGCTGGTGCAGGACCTGGAGGTCCTCGGCGGGCTGATGCTCCAGCTGCCGGAGGGGGACGCACGCCGCTGGGAACTGCTGCGGGCGGCCGAACGCGCCCTGGACGCCGTGGACCTGGCCGATGTCGCGGGCTCGGCGGCCGGTGCCAGGGAGCCGCTGGCGGAGGTGCTCGCCTCCCCCGCGCACGCGTCCGCGCACCGGATCAGCGCGGTCGGCCATGCGCACATCGACTCCGCGTGGCTGTGGCCGCTGCGGGAGACGGTGCGGAAGGTGGCGCGGACCTGCTCCAACGTGGTGCATCTGATGGACCGCCACCCCGAGTTCGTGTTCGCGATGTCGCAGGCCCAGCAGCTCGCCTGGATCAAGGAGCACCGGCCGGAGGTGTACGCCCGGGTCCGGGAGAAGGTCGCGGCCGGGCAGTTCGTGCCGGTGGGCGGGATGTGGGTGGAGTCCGACACCAACATGGTCGGCGGGGAGGCGATGGCCCGGCAGTTCCTGTACGGGAAGAAGTTCTTCCTGGACGAGTTCGGGATCGACACCAAGGAGGTGTGGCTGCCGGACTCGTTCGGCTACACCGCCGCGCTGCCGCAGCTGGTGAAGCTGTCGGGGTCGGACTGGTTCCTGACCCAGAAGATCTCCTGGAGCCGGACCAACGCCTTTCCGCACCACACCTTCTGGTGGGAGGGCATCGACGGCACCCGGGTCTTCACCCACTTCCCGCCGGTGGACACCTACAACTCCGATCTCGGCGGGGAGCAGCTGGCACACGCCGCCCGCAACTACCGGGAGAAGGGGCGGGCGTCGCGTTCGCTGGTGCCCTTCGGGTGGGGAGACGGCGGCGGCGGGCCCACCCGGGAGATGCTGGCCCGTGCCCGGCGGCTGGGCGGTCTGGAGGGTTCGCCGCGGGTCGCCGTCGAGCGGCCGTCGGAGTTCTTCGAGGCGGCGCACGCGGAGTACCCGGACGCCCCGGTCTGGGTGGGTGAGCTGTACCTGGAGCTGCACCGCGGCACGTACACCTCGCAGGCCGGGACCAAGCAGGGGAACCGGCGCAGCGAGTCGCTGCTGCGGGAGGCGGAGCTGTGGGCGGCGACGGCGGCGGTCCGGGTGCCCGGATACCGCTACCCGTACGAGGATCTGGAGCGGATCTGGAAGACGGTGCTGCTGCACCAGTTCCACGACATCCTGCCCGGGTCGTCGATCGCCTGGGTGCACCGCGAGGCGCGGGCGACGTACGCGGCGGTGCGGCGGGAGCTGGAGGCGCTCGTCGCGGCGGCGCAGCGGGCGCTGACCGGCGGCGGGGAGGGAACGGTCGTCTTCAACGCCGCCCCGCACGCGCGGCGGGGCATTCCGGCCGGCGGCGCGGCCCCGGAACCGGGCCGTTCGGGCGATCCGGTGACCCTGGCGCCGAGGGAGGAGGCGGCGGGCGGCGGTTTCGTCCTCGCCAACGGCCTGCTGCGGGTGGAGGTGGACGGCCGCGGGCTGGTCGTCTCGGCGTACGACCTGGCGGCCGGGCGGGAGGCGGTGGCCCCGGGGCTGGCGGCGAACCTGCTCCAGATCCACCCCGACTTCCCCACGATGTGGGACGCCTGGGATGTCGACGCCTACTACCGGAACACCGTGACCGACCTGGTCGGCCTGGACGCTCTGACGGTCGCCGAGGAGGGCGCGGACCGGGCCGTGCTGCGCGTCGCCCGGACCTTCGGCGCCTCCTCGGTGGTGCAGTTGCTCACCCTGCGCTCCGGCTCGAAGCTGCTGGAGATCGACACCGAGGTCGACTGGCACGAGTCGGAGACCCTGCTCAAGGCGGCGTTCCCGCTGGACGTCAAGGCGGACCGGTCGGCCGCGGAGACCCAGTTCGGGCACGTCCACCGGGCCACGCACACCAACACCTCCTGGGACGCGGCGAAGTTCGAGATCTGCGCGCACCGGTGGATCCGGGTGGCGGAGCCGGGCTGGGGCGCGGCGGTGGTGAACGACTCGACGTACGGCCATGACGTCACCCGCGATGTGCGCGCGGACGGCGGCCAGACCACGACCGTCCGGCTGTCGCTGCTGCGGGCGCCGCGCTACCCGGACCCGGAGACCGACCAGGGGCGGCACCGGCTGCGCTTCGGGCTGGCGCCCGGGGCCTCGGTGGGCGACGCGGTCCGCGAGGGTCACTGGTTCAACCTGCCGGAGCGCACCGCGCCCGGCTCGGCTCCGGTGGAGCCGCTGGTGACGGTGGACGACGACCAGGTGGTGGTCGAGGCGGTCAAGCTCGCCGAGGACCGCGGCGGCGCCGTGGTGGTGCGGCTGTACGAGGCGCACGGCGGGCGGGCCGCGGCCACGCTCCGGGCCGGATTCCCGGTGGCCTCGGCGACCGGGACGGACCTGCTGGAACGGCCCCTGGCCGGGGCGCCGGAGTACCCGGTGTCCGCGGACGGCGAGGTGGCCCTGAGCCTGCGCCCGTTCCAGATCGTGACGCTGCGGCTGGAGCGGGCGGGGGCGCCGGGGGCGGGGTGACGGCTCGGTGGCCGTGACTGAGGTGGCGGTGACTGAGGTGGCCGTGTCTGAGGTGGCGGGGCCCGGCCGAGCGGGGGTGCCGCGGGGCAGCGGCCGTACAGGCGGCCACCACGGTCGAGGCAGATGCCTCGGCGGTGCCCGTCGGCGGTCGGCTGACGGCCGGGGTCGGGGCCGGCCCAGCGGGCGTCAGCCGGGCGGGACAGTCGCCCGAGCGGCGCGGTCAGCCGGGAGGGACGGTCAGCCGGGCGGGGCCGTTCGCGGGACCGTGATCGTCACCCGCAGCCCGTTCGGCTCGTTGGGGGCGAACGCCATCGAGGCCCGACCGGCCGCCAGCAGCGCTCGGCAGATGGACAGCCCCAGCCCCGAGCCGGAGACGTTCTGGTGCCGGCCGCTGCGCCAGAACCGGTCGCCGATCCGGTCCAGCTCCTCCTCGGTGAGGCCGGGGCCGCCGTCCGCCACGGTGATCCGGACGGTGTCGCCGTCCGGTTCCGCGCCGACCGTGACCGCGGCTCCCTCGGGGGTGAACTTCAGCGCGTTGTCCACCACGGCGTCGAGCGCGCTGGACAGGGCGATCGGATCGGCCCACCCGGTGGCGCCGGACGGCCCCTCGTAGACCAGGGCGACCCCCTCGCGGTCGGCGACCGGACGCCAGGCGCCGACCCGCTCCTCGGCCAGCTCGGCGACGTCCGTGAGCTGGAGGTCGGCCGCGGCGTGCTCGGCCAGGGCCAGGTCCAGCAGATCGTCGAGCACCCGGGCGAGCCGCTTGCCCTCCGTGCGGACGGAGCCGATCTCCTCGTTGTCCTCGGGCAGTTCCAGCGCGAGCAGTTCGATCCGCAGCAGCAGCGCGGAGAGCGGGTTGCGCAGCTGGTGCGAGGCGTCGGCGACGAAAGCCCGCTGCTGCTCCAGCACTTCCTCGACGTTGTCGGCCATCTCGTTGAACGAACGGGCCAGCCTGCGCAGCTCCGGCGGCCCCCCGGCGGCCGCCACCCGGGACTTCATCCGGCCGGTGGCGATGTCGTGGGTGGCCGCGTCGAGGACGCGGACGGGGCGCAGCACCCAGCCGGTGAGCCGGGCGGCGGCGCCCAGCGCGAGCAGCATGGCGGCGCACTCCCCGGCACCGAGGAGCAGCCAGCCGTGGAGGATGCGGGAGCGCAGCTGGCCCGTCGGGGAATCGGTGACGACGACCGCCACCACGTCGCCGTCCCGGATGACCGGTGAGGCGACGGCCAGCCGTTCCCGCTGCCAGGGCCAGACCTGGGGCGGGTTGTGGCTGCGGCGGCCGGCCAGCGCTTCCTTGAAGGCCCGCTCGGGCTCGCCCCCGGCCGGTACGGACCAGTGGCCGGGTGCGACAGCCATCGCCGTCCGGTCGCGGTAGAAGACCCCGGCACGGATGCCGTAGAGATCCTCATAACGCGCGAGTTCGGCGCGCAGGGTGGCCAGCCGGCCCCCCTCGTCACCGGGTCTGCTCGCGGCGGGACGGGCGGTCACGAACTGGGCGAGAGCCGCGAAGCGCGCCGAGTCGTCGATCCGGTCCACGACCACCCGCTGCTGCTGGGCGGCGGCCAGGCTCCCGGCGAGCGGGAAGCCCAGGGCGAGCAACACGCCCGCCATGAGGACGATGAGCAGCGGCAGGAGTCGGGTGCGCACCGGTCCCGCGGATCCTCAGGCCGCCGGGGCGACGAGGCGGTAGCCGACGCCGCGCACGGTCTCGATCAGGGCGGGCATCCGCAGCTTGGAGCGGAGCGAGGCGATGTGCACCTCCAGGGTGCGGCCGGTCCCCTCCCAGCTGGTGCGCCAGACCTCGCTGATGATCTGCTCCCGGCGGAAGACCACGCCGGGGCGCTGGGCGAGCAGCGCCAGCAGGTCGAACTCCTTGCGGGTGAGCGGCACCGGGACGCCGTTCACCGTCACCTGGCGGGTGGGGAGTTCGACGAGCACGGGTCCCAGCCGCAGCGGGTCGTCGGCGCCCGTCTCCTGGTCCTCGGGGCCGGGCTCGCCGGGCACCGTGCGCCGGCTGACGGCGTGGATACGGGCCAGCAATTCACCGGTGTCGTACGGCTTGACCACGTAGTCGTCGGCGCCCAGGTTCAGCCCGTGGATCCGGGAGCGCACGTCCGAGCGCGCCGTCACCATGATCACGGGGGTGGCGGTGCGCTTCCGGATCCGGCCGCAGACCTCGAATCCGTCCTGGTCGGGCAGGCCGAGATCGAGCAGGACGACACCGAAGGGCGCTCCGGTGTCGGGCAGCAGCGCCTGGAGGGCCTCCTCACCGCTCCGGGCGTGGGTGACGTCGAAACCGTGCCGCGCGAGCACCGCGGACAGCGCCGCGGCGACGTGGTTGTCGTCCTCGACGAGGAGCAGTCTCATCGGCCCCTTCCTGCCCTGGTGCGATGGGGTGTGCGGCGATACGTCGGTGTGGTCACAGGGCATACAGCCCGATACGACGCCGCACGTCAAGAGGCGTCCGGCCCTGGGTCACCATCCGTTATGGAGCCGGTAAGGAACCCGTCACCGCAGGGCCGGAACCGGTCACCCAGCGTCGCAGCCCGTAGCCGTATCGTTATGCTCAATTCTCCCTCAGATGTGATGACGGTCATCCTGGCCGCTCCGTATGGTCCTCCCAACCGAGGAGGACGGAGCAAGAGCCGATGACCGAAGTATCGGTGACCAAGGACGCTGCACCGGCGGCGGATCCCCTGGTCGTCCTGAACAACGTCAACAAGCACTTCGGCGCGCTGCATGTGCTCCAGGACATCGACCTGACGATCGCGCGCGGCGAGGTCGTCGTCGTCATCGGACCGTCCGGATCCGGCAAGTCGACCCTGTGCCGCACGATCAACCGGCTGGAGACAGTCGACTCGGGCAGCATCGCGATCGACGGCAAGCCGCTGCCCCAGGAGGGCCGCGAACTCGCCCGGCTGCGCGCCGATGTCGGCATGGTCTTCCAGTCGTTCAATCTCTTCGCACACAAGACGGTGCTGGAGAACGTGATGCTGGGCCAGGTCAAGGTGCGGCGGGCCGACAAGAAGGCCGCCGAGGAGAAGGCCCGCGCCCTGCTCGACCGGGTGGGCGTCGGCACCCAGGCGGACAAGTACCCCGCCCAGCTCTCGGGCGGCCAGCAGCAGCGTGTCGCGATCGCCCGCGCGCTGGCGATGGACCCGAAGGTGATGCTCTTCGACGAGCCCACCTCGGCCCTCGACCCGGAGATGATCAACGAGGTGCTGGAGGTCATGCAGCAGCTCGCCCGGGACGGCATGACCATGGTCGTCGTCACCCACGAGATGGGCTTCGCGCGCTCGGCCGCGAACCGGGTGGTCTTCATGGCCGACGGCCGCATCGTCGAAGAGGCGCAGCCGGACCAGTTCTTCAACAACCCCCGCAGCGACCGGGCCAAGGACTTCCTGTCGAAGATCCTGCACCACTGACGCTCAACGACTCACGACGTAAGGGATGTTCACCATGAAGCTCCGCAGGACCGCGGCCGCGGCCATTGCCGTACTCGCACTCACCGCCTCCGCCACCGCGTGCGGCGGCAAGGAGGGCACCGCCGGTGACAAGCCGGCCGGTACCGGCAAGAGTGCCGACCTCCCGAAGTACACGGTGGCCAAGGACGTCAAGCTGGACTCGCCCACGCTGAAGAAGGCCCAGAAGCGCGGCAAGATCGTCATTGGCTCCAAGGCGGACCAGCCGTTCCTCGGATTCGAGGACCAGGCGACCCAGGAGCGCTCGGGCTTCGACGTCGAGATCGCCAAGATGCTCGCGGCCGACCTCGGCTTCTCCGCCGACCAGATCAAGTGGGAGACCGTGGACTCCGGGGTTCGCGAGACCGCGATCTCCAAGGGCAAGGTCGACTTCTACGTCGGCACCTACACGATCAACGACGAGCGCAAGAAGCAGGTCGGCTTCGCGGGCCCGTACTACAAGGCGGGCGCCGACCTCCTGGTCCGGAAGGACGACACGTCCATCAAGGGCAAGGAGAGCGTGAAGGGCAAGAAGGTCTGCTCGATCGTCGGCTCCACCCCGCTGCAGGAGATCAAGAAGCCCGAGTACGGCGCCGAGATCACCGAGCTCGCCAAGTACTCGGACTGCGTCAAGCAGCTGGTCGACAAGCAGGTCGACGCGGTCACCACCGATGACGCCATCCTCAAGGGATTCGCGGCGCAGAACCCGAAGAAGCTGAAGGTCGTCGGCAAGCCCTTCACCGAGGAGCCCTACGGCGTCGGCCTGGACAAGGACGACAAGGAGCTGCGCGAGGCCTTCACAAAGGCTCTCGAGAAGCACATCAAGGACGGCACCTACAAGAAGATCTACGACGGCACCCTGGGTCTCTCGGGCTCCGAGTACGCCGCCCCGCCGGCGCTCGAGCGCTACTGACCGACGTGTGACCGACGTGCTCCGTACGTCCCCGCAACGGACGTACGGAGCACGGTTTCCCCTGCCCGACGCCTGCCAGCGCCCGCCGACGCGGAGACCTCATGAACGTACTGCTCGACCATCTACCGCAGTTCCGGGACGGGTTCATAGGAACTCTGTCGATCACCGCGGCCAGCGCGGTGCTTGCCCTCGTGCTCGGCCTGCTCATAGCCGGCTTCCGCGTCTCGCCGGTGCCCCCGCTCCGCTTCTTCGGCACGCTCTGGGTCACGCTGCTGCGGAACACGCCGCTGACGCTGCTCTTCCTGGTCTCGACCTTCATCGTCCCGCAGATTCTCTTCCCGGGGATGAGCCCCTTCCTCCTCGCCGCCCTGGCCCTGGGCTTCTACACCTCGGCCTTCGTCTGTGAGGCGGTACGGTCCGGCATCAACACGGTGCCGCTGGGGCAGGCCGAAGCCGCGCGGAGCATCGGGATGACGTTCTTCCAGACCCTCCGCATCATCATTCTCCCGCAGGCCACCCGCACGGTGCTGCCCCCGCTGAGCAGCATCTTCATCGCGCTCACCAAGAACTCCGCGATCGCCGGCGCGTTCAGCGTCACGGAACTGTTCGGCGTCCAGAAGCTCCTGAGCGACAAGGGCATCGACATCATCCCGACCTTCTTCTGGGTCGCCTGCAGCTACCTGGTCATCACGTTCAGCATCAGCGGCATCTTCCGCGTGCTGGAGCGCCGCATGGAGGTCGCCCGATGAGCGCCAGCGTTCTCTACGACGCGCCCGGCCCCAAGGCCATCCTGCGCAACCGCATCTACGCCGTCGTGGGCACCACGGTTGTCCTGGCCCTGATCGCCATCAGCGTTCTGCGCCTGTACGACAAGGGACAGCTCGCCCCGGAGATGTGGGACATCTTCAACTACGCCGGTGTCCGGCAGGGGATTCTCGACTCTCTCCTCGCGACGCTCAAGGCGTTCGCGATCGCCGCTGTGCTCTCTTTGGTCCTCGGCGTGCTGCTGGCCGTCGCCCGGCTCTCCGAGCACAAGCCGATCCGGTGGGCGGCCACGACGTTCATCGAGCTCTTCCGCTCCATCCCGCTGCTTATCACCATCTACGCACTGTGGGTGGGCTTCCTCACCAACCAGTCGATGTGGGCCCTGGCTCTCGGCCTGACGATCTACAACGGCTGCGTCCAGGCCGAGGTGCTGCGCGCGGGTATCAACTCGGTCCCCAAGGGACAGAGCGAGGCGGCGTACGCGCTGGGGATGAGCAAGACCCAGGTGATGATGACCGTTCTGGTCCCGCAGGGCGTCCGAGCCATGCTGCCGACGATCGTCAGCCAGCTGGTGGTGACCCTCAAGGACACCTCGCTCGGCTACATCATCCTCTACCCCGAGCTGCTCCAGAAGGCGCGGCTGCTCGCCTCCAACACGCTGGTCGACGGTGACTACCCGTACGTCCCGGTGATCTTCGTCTTCGGCTCCATCTACGTGGCGCTGTGTCTGGCCCTCTCCGCCCTCGCGACCTGGATCGAGAAGCGCGGCCGACGGGCGAAGACCGGCATTCCGGTCGCCTCGATCGAGGCGGCGGCGGTGATGCCCGACGTTCCCGATCTGCCGGACGCGCCGATCGTCAAATGACCGCCGTGTCCCGGACGGGGACACGATGAGCGCGGGCGTCTTCCCAGGACCGGGAGGGCGCCCGCGCCGTCCGAGAGCGCACCGTAGCTTGGTGCGAAGGCCCCCTGAGGCCTGCATACTTGTGTGCTGTGATCTCGCACCGGGCCCCCCTGACGACCCTTCATCCGTGTGGCACGGTCGAGGGGGTCCCGTCGTGGACCCGGTGATCATTGTTGGCGCGGGGCCCGTCGGGCTCTCCCTCGCTCTCGCTCTCGTCCGCCGTCAGGTGCAGGTCGTGGTCCTCGACGAGGGCACGGGGCAGGACGAGGTGCGTCCCGCCCGGACCGTGGTCCTGCGCCCGGACACCGCGGGATTCCTGGAGCGGATGGGCTGTGCCCCCGCCCCCGGCGAGGGCACCCTCTGGACCGGCTGGCGGACGATGCGCCGCCGAAAGCTGCTGCACCGCACGGAGTTCGCCGACGCGCACGAGTCCCGCTCCGACATCCGCCACGGCCCCGGCCCGGGTGTCGGGGACGGCGACCAGCCGGGGGCCGACGAGGCCGGTGAGTCGCCGCTGCACTGCCCGCAGCATGTGCTGACCCGGCGGCTGCGGGCGGCGCTGGCCAAGGAGAGCCTCGCCGAGGTCGTGACCGGCAGCCGGCTCGGCATCCTGGAGCAGGACGAGCACGGGGTCACCGCACACACCCGCAGCCCCGGTGACGCCACGGCGGAGCGGTCGGCGGGGATCTGGTGGCGGGGCAGCTACCTGGTCGGCTGCGACGGCCCCCGGTCCACCGTGCGCAAGCTGCTGGACGTCCGCTTCCCCGGGCGCACGGCCGTCGAGCGGCACGCCGTCGCGGCGCTGCGGGCCGAACTGCCCTGGCCGGACGAGGCCGTGCTGCACCGGTCCCCGCCGCGCGGCGGGGAGGTGCTGGCCAGGCCGTTGCCGGGCGAACGCTGGCGCATGGACTGGCTGGTGCCGCCGCGCGGCGAGCTGGTCACTCCGGAGGCGCTCGTCACCCGGGTCCGCGACACCCTTGCGGTGTGGTGCGGCCACACCCCGCCCTACGAACTCCTCGACACCGGCGTGCACACCGTGCACCACCGCCTCGCCCGCCGGTGGCGCGTGGGCCGGGCCTTCCTGGCCGGGGACGCCGCCCATCTGCTCGGCGCCTTCGGCACCCAGGAACTGGACGAGGGACTGCGGGACGCCGACAACCTCGCCTGGAAGCTCGCCCTGGCCTGGCACCACCAGGCCTCCGGAACGCTGCTCGACAGCTACCAGGCCGAACGCCGGACGGCGGTCGGCGCACGGCTGCGCGCTGCCGACCAGGCACTGCCGTTGCTGCGCTCGAACAGCTCGTGGCCGGCCGTACGCCGCTCCCTGCTGCCGGGCACGAGCGGCGGGGCCGACGCGCTGCTCACGGACGGCCATGTGGGCAGCGGGCCCCTGGGGGCGCTCCCGGTGTACACGCGCTCCCCCCTCACACCGTCCGCTGTGTCGTCGTCCGGTGGTGCGCCCCAGGTGGCCACGGCGCCCGGTGCCCCCGTGGACGATGTGCCGGTCACGGCACCGGACGGATCGACCGCACGGCTGCGGGACCGGCTGGGCGGCGATCTGCTCGTCGTCCTGGTGGCTCCCGGCACGGGGGTGTGGGAGCGCCGCCACTGGCTCGGCGCGGGGCTGATGCCGCAGCTGGCTGCGGCGGTGTCGGCACTGCCGGTACGTGCGGAGCTGCTGGTCACCGAGGGATACCCGGGCGCGGCGGCGCACACCGTGCTGGTCATCCGGCCCGACGGGCATCTGGTCGCGGCGATGTCCGGGGTACGGCCCGCCGACCTGTACTCCTGCGTCGACGCCGCCCGAGGCGGCAGCGCGGTGCCCCCGCAGGGCGCGGACAGCGGCGCACGGGCGGACGGTACGGCGCAGAGCGCCGGGAGCGCTTCCGCCCGTCGCTGACCGGCAGAACGAGCACTCGGGGTCACTCGGCCCGCGGCAGATCCTCACAGGTGGGCGGTAGGTGGGCTGGTTCGTGGTCATGGCCGGTCCCATTTCATGCGGCCAGTCCCATTTCATGCGGCCCTGGAGTTTCGACTGTCTGCCGTTGAGTCGGGGCGCCGGCATCACACCGTCCCCTGATCGCGGAGCGCACCTCCGCCGGCCGTCGCCGCCACCTGTCCGCGGGGGCGCCGCACGTACCCAGGAGTGCCCCGCCCCCGCGCGCCCCACGCCCCCACCCCCGCACCCCCGCACCCCCGCACCCCCGCACCCCGCGATTGACCGGAGAAACGGGCCCATGTTTCACTCCTTGATGTGACTGACACCCGGCTGTGCTTCTGGCGGAGGGTCCATGTGGACCTGCTCCGCTATGCAGGCTGCGCGTGTCGTCCGTCCGTTTGATCCGCATTCCTTCCTCCGCGCGGCCTGCCGCGCTCCTTCGCGATCATCCAGGACGGACCTGTGTCTCCCAGCGCCTCCGGTGACCTCACTGCCCGCGCAACCGCCTCTGTCGTCACCGCGCCCGCCACCCACGACGCTCCGGCAGCCACCCTCTCGACACACCGCCCCACCGCCCCCGCGGGCGCCCCGGACCCGTCCGGGACCACCGCGGATTCCACCGCCGGATCCCCGGCACCGGCCGGGCCCACGGCTTCCGAGCTGCTCGACTTCGTGCATCGCATCGCCGCCGACGCCGAACTCGTCGCCTCGCTCCCCCTCGATCCGGAAGGCCGCACCTGGATGCGGCTCGACGGGCCGGGTGGCAGCGAAGCCTGGCTGATCGGCTGGCCTCCGGGGACCGGCACCGGCTGGCACGACCACGGCGGCTCGCGGGGTGCGTTCGCCACCGCGGGCGGCCGGCTGACCGAGCAGTCCCTTGCCGTGCACCTGCCCACCGAAGGCTGGCGGACGCTCGAACTGGCCGACGGTGTCGACCGGGAGCGCCGTCTGCCCGCCGGACAGGGACGCGCTTTCGGCGCGCACCATGTCCACCAAGTGCTGAATCCGGAGCGGGAGGAGCACGCCGTGTCGGTGCACGCCTACTACCCGCCGCTGCCGCTGATGCGCCGCTACAGCCGTACGGGACCGCTGTTGCGCCTGGAGCAGGTCGAGCAGCCCGAGGAGTGGACATGAGCAGGACACCGCACCGCGGGATCGACGCGGCACTGGCCGCAGCCCGTGAGCAACTGGACCGGCTGGAGCCGGAGCAGGCCACGGAAGCCGCGGCTGCCGGGGCCGTTCTGGTCGACATCCGCTATGCCGCGCTGCGTGAGCGGGACGGCGTCATCCCGGGCGCGCTGATCGTCGAACGCAACGAGCTGGAGTGGCGGCTCGACCCACTCGGCAGTCACCGTGTGGCCGAGGCGACCAGTCACGATCTCCCCGTGGTCGTGATCTGCAACGAGGGCTACGCCTCCAGCCTCGCCGCTGTCTCACTGCGACAGTTGGGCCTGCATCGCGCCACCGACCTGACCGGCGGTTTCCAGGCCTGGCGGGCGGCCGGCCTGCCGGTGGAGCAGCCATCGATTCCTCCGCGGCCCACGCCACCCGCCGTCGGACACTGACCCGCAGCCGCCGCGCGCGGGTCGCGACCAAGCCCAGTGGCCGCAACGGATCGCACCGCAGCGCAGGGCGGTGACCGGCAGCACAAGGCGGGACCGGCAGGGCAGGGCGATGACCGACAGCGCAGGGCGGGCGAGCGGTAGCGCAGGACCTGCGAGCGGAAAGGGAAGCTGCCGAGCAGCGACGATCACGCAAAACGCCGGTCGGGCCGGCCGCCTCCCGCCCGTACGCGTCCCGGCCCCGCCGCCGTCCCGGCGCGGCCACCGTCCCGGGGCGGTCCCCCGCCGCCCCGCCCGGCGAATCCCCCCGCTCCCGGTCACGCACAGGGCACAGGGCACAGCACACCGCTGCGAGCTCCGACGCCGACCAGCCCCCCGGGAGGACCCCGGTCAGCCCTCCGGGAGTTGGTACTCCAGGAGCTCCGGGTCCTCGCCTTCCTCCTCCAGGGCCTGCCGGACGACGCGGAGCGCCAGGCCCTCGGAGTACCCCTTGCGGGCCAGCATCCCGGCAAGGCGACGGATCCGCTTCTCCCGGTCGAGGCCCCGGGTCGCCCGCAGCTTGCGCTGCACCAGGTCGCGGGCGGTCTCCTCCTCCTGCTCCGGATCGAGCTGCCCGACCGCCCCGTCGATCAGCGCCGGGTCGACGCCCTTGGTGCGGAGTTCGCGGGCGAGGGCGCGGCGGGCGAGGCCCCGTCCGTGATGGCGGGACTCGACCCAGGCGTCCGCGAACGCGGCGTCATTGATCAGCCCGACGTCCTCGAAGCGGGACAGCACCTCGTCCGCGACCTCGTCCGGGATGCCGCGCTTGGCCAGTGCGTCCGCGAGTTGCTTGCGGGTGCGCGGAGTCCCGGTGAGCAGCCGCAGGCAGATGGCCCGCGCCTGCTCACCGGGGTCGCGCGGCGCCCCCCGCTCGGCCCTCGACGAGCCGGGCGCACCGTCGTCGGGGCGGACCTCGCCGCCGTCGTCGGCGTCCCCCCAGTCGGTTCGTCGCGTCATGAACTAGCTCTTGGCCGCGGCGGCCTTGGTCGTCTTGGCGGCCTTGGCCGCGGCGGGTGCCGCCTTCGACGCGGCGACCGGCTCCGCTGCCGCCACCGCGGCGTCCGCACCCGGCGCGGTGTCCGGCGACTGCGGCCTCACACCGATGCCCAGCTTCTCCTTGATCTTCTTCTCGATCTCGTTGCCGAGGTCGGGGTTGTCCTTGAGGAACTTGCGGGCGTTCTCCTTGCCCTGCCCCAGCTGATCGCCCTCATAGGTGTACCAGGCACCGGACTTGCGGATGAAGCCGTGCTCGACGCCCATGTCGATCAGACCGCCCTCGCGGCTGATCCCCTCGCCGTAGAGGATGTCGAACTCCGCCTGCTTGAAGGGCGGTGCGACCTTGTTCTTGACGACCTTGCAGCGGGTGCGGTTGCCGACCGCGTCGGTGCCGTCCTTCAGGGTCTCGATCCGGCGGATGTCGATACGCACCGAGGCGTAGAACTTCAGCGCCCGGCCACCGGTCGTCGTCTCCGGGGAGCCGAACATCACGCCGATCTTCTCGCGGAGCTGGTTGATGAAGATCGCGGTGGTCCGGGACTGGTTCAGCGCGCTGGTGATCTTGCGGAGCGCCTGGCTCATCAGCCGGGCCTGGAGGCCGACGTGGGAGTCGCCCATCTCGCCCTCGATCTCCGCACGGGGCACCAGGGCCGCCACGGAGTCGATGACGATGAGGTCGAGGGCGCCGGACCGGACCAGCATGTCCACGATCTCCAGCGCCTGCTCCCCGGTGTCCGGCTGGGAGAGGATGAGGTTGTCCGTGTCGACACCGAGCGCCTTGGCGTACTCGGGGTCGAGGGCGTGCTCCGCGTCGACGAAGGCGACGGTGCCGCCCGCCTTCTGCGCGTTGGCCACCGCGTGCAGCGTGAGAGTCGTCTTACCGGACGACTCCGGCCCGTAGACCTCGACCACACGGCCCCGCGGCAGTCCGCCCACGCCGAGGGCGACGTCGAGAGCGGTCGACCCGGTGGGAATGACCTCGATGGGGTCGTTCGGCCGGTCACCGAGGCGCATGACGGCGCCCTTGCCGAATTGCCGTTCAATCTGTGCGAGCGCGGCGTCGAGCGCCTTCTCGCGGTCGGTTCCTGCCATGGGTTCCACCCGGTTTGCTTGAGTCGATCGCTTCACGTCCACGACGCTAACGCCTGCCACTGACAATGCGCCCGGGCGTCGTCCGGCCTGTGGACAACCAGAGCCGGCACCCCCATATGAATGGATGTTCGATTTCGGTGTCAAGCGCCCACGCCCGCGCGTCATGAAGGTCCGGTGCGGCGAGGCCGGCGGGGGTGGACGGGTGCCCGCGCGCCCGGAGCCGGCTCCCGTGCGCCCCCGCCCGGGAGGGCTCAGCGGTGCCGGCGCAGCCACCGCCAGAACCGGACCACGAGCGGCGTGCCCGGGCCCCGGCGCGGCCGCCGGCCGTCCACCCTGTGGTCGTCGGTGACGTCGTACCGCCGCACATAGGCACCCAGGAACGCCTGCAGGGTCGCCGTCGCCGGAATCGCGATCAGCGCACCCACCGCGCCCAGCAGCGCGGTGCCCGCGACCACCGAGCCGAAGGCGACGGCCGGGTGCATGTCCACGGTCCTGGCGGTGATGCGCGGCTGCAGCAGATAGTTCTCGAACTGCTGGTAGACCACCACGAATCCGAGGACCCACACGGCGTACCAGGGGTTGACGGTGAAGGCGAGGAGCACCGGCAGCGCCCCGGCCAGGTAGGTGCCGATGGTGGGGATGAACTGGGAGATCACGCCGACCCACAGCCCCAGCGCGGGGGCGTACGGCACCCCGAGCACCTCCAGCAGGGCGTAGTGGGCGAACCCGGAGATCAGCGCCATCAGCCCGCGGGAGTAGAGATATCCACCGGTCTTGACGACTGCGATCTCCCACGCCCGCAGCACCTCCGCCTGCCGTGCCGGGGGCAGCACCGAGCACACGGCCCGGCGCAGCCGCGGCCCGTCGGCGGCGAGGTAGAAGGAGAACAGCAGCACGGTGAGGGCCTGGAAGAGCCCGCCGAGGACGGTCGCGGAGACGTCCAGCACCCCGGAGGCGCTGTTCTGGACGTACCGCTTCAGCCAGTCGGACTTCAGCAGACTGGTCTGGATGTCCACCCGGGACAGGCTCGTGTGGAAGGTGTCGTTGATCCAGCGGATCACCGAGTCCACATAGCTCGGGAAGTTCTCCACCAGGTCGACGATCTGGCCGGCGAGCATCGAGCCGAGCAGCACGAAGAACCCGGCGAAGAAGGTCACCACCCCGAGGAAGACCAGCGCGGTGGCGAGGCCTCGGCGCATCCCGCGTCCGGCCATCCGGTCCACGGCGGGCTCGACGGCGAGCGCCACGAAGAAGGCGATCAGGATGTTGACCAGGAGCCCGATCAGCTGGTGGAAGGCCCAGCTCGCCAGCTGGAACGCGGCGAAGAGCGCCAGTGCCAGCACCATGGCCCGGGGCAGCCAGCGGGGCATGCGCTCGCCGCGCGCCGGCTGCGGTCGGGATCGGCCGTCGTCCTCAGCGGGTTCATCTGCTGCCACCCGGTCAGTCTGTCCTACCGCGCCACGCGGGGCTGCGTCACCCTGCACTTCCGCACCGGGCACCGCCCGGGCCCCGTGCCCCGGCCGGGAGCCGCCCGGCCCGCACCCGGGCCGCTGCGGGCCTCGACGACGATCTCGGTGGTGCCCGTGGGTCCGGCCCGCGCCGGACGTCGCGAAGGCGAGGCTCCGGTATTGGCCGGGCTCCGGCACGGATCCGCGGCTCCGGTGGCGACCCCGGACCTCGGTACCGACCGGCTTCCGCCCGGGCCGGGCCCCTCAGCGCCTCTCCGGAGGCACCTCCATGGCGGCGCACACCCCGCGCCAGACGTCCTTCGCGCTCCACCCCGCGGCCAGTGCCTCGTGCACGGTCCGGCCGCCCAGCTCGGACATCACATGATCGTGCGCGAACGAGTCCGCGTACGCCGCACCGAAGTGCTCCGCCATCCGCTGCCAGAAGACCGTCAACCGCATGACCCCAGTATCCCGCCCTGGGGGTGCAGCACCGCACTTGCCGCCGACCGGGTGCGCATTCCGCCCTACCGTCGGTGCATGGCCCGCACCGGAGCAACTCCTCTCGCCCGCGCCGAGCAGTTCGTCTGGCGCACCGCCCGCGTCCTCGAGCAGCGCAGATTCGCGTACCACTTCCCGTCCGGAAGCTTCGGGGAGGAGGACCGGTCCCGTGCCGCGGACGCCGTGGAGGCGGCGCTGGCCGCCTACGGCACGGCCGACGGGGGCTACGGCTATGCCCTCGAACCCGATCTGCGCGGGCCGGTCGGCCAGCCGCTGCACGCCGCACTCGCCCTGCGGATCCTCGACGGCGCCGGCCGCTGCCACGGCCGCCGGACGGAGCGGCTGTGCCAGTACCTGACGGAGATCTCCAACGACGACGGGGCACTCCCCGCGGTCCACCCGTCGCTGCGCGGCCATCCGGCGGCGCCCTGGATCCCGGTGGTGGACGACCCGCCGAGCGACCTGCTCACGACCGGGCCGGTGGTGGGGCTGCTGCACCGCAACGGAGTGTGGCACGCGTGGCTGTTCCGGGCCACGGACTTCTGCTGGTCGGCGGTGGAGGCCCTGGAGCGCACCCATCCGTACGAGGTCATGGCGGCGGTGGCGTTCCTCGACGGTGCCCCGGACCGCTCCCGCGCGGCCGCGGCGGCGGAACGGCTGGGGCGGCTGGTGCGGGAGCAGCGGCTCGCGGTCCTGGAGCCGGACCGGGCCGGCGCCTACCCGCTGCCGGAGGGCTACGGTCCGGAGGAGTACCACTACGCCCACGACTACGCGCGGGACCCGGGCTCCCTGGCCCGGCGCTGGTTCACCGACGCCGAGATGGAGCGCTCGCTGGACCACCTCGCGGACGCGCAGGAGGACGACGGGGGCTGGCCGATCCGGTGGCGCGCGTGGGCGCCGGGCACCGCGCTGGAGGGGCGGCCGATGGTGACCCTGGACGCGCTGCTGACGCTCCGCGCTTTCGGCCGCCCCCTCGCGTGAGCCCGGGCGCGCACCGCCGGGAGCGCGCCCGGCCCCGGCGTGGAGCGCGTCGTGGTGCACCGGCACGGTCTCTCCGGTGCGCCGGTCCCATCCGCCGGAGCCAGGAGCCGCTATCCGGCGATCGCCCGCCCCCCTGCCGTGACCAGCACCGCGACGGCGACGACCACCAGGAAGGGGGCGCGCAGCACCAGCGCGAGCGCCGCCGCCGCGAGCCCTGCCGCGCGGGCGTCCAGGACGAGCGTGCGGCCGTCGCCGCCGAACGTCTGGATCGCGATCAGCGCGGAGAGGAGCGCGACCGGCAGCAGGGCCGCGAGCTGTTTGATCCGGGGACGCTCCAGCACGCCAGCGGGGACCGACAGGCCCAGCAGTTTGACCAGGTAGCAGCCGACGGCGGTGAGGCCGATTGCGATCCAGACACTCATCGGGCCTCCTCGCTCTCCCGGCGGGACTCCGTCCCCGCCGCGCCGTCCTCGGCCGTCCCCTCCGCCGTGTCACCGTCCGCACCCGGCGCCCTGCGCCCCCGCACGGCCAGCACGACGGGTGCGGCGAGCGCCGCCATGAGCACCGGGACCCCCGCCGGGAGCAGCGGGTGGCAGACGAGCGCGATCACCACGGCCGCACCGGCCACCGCGCGCTCCGCGGTGCCGCGCAGCATGGGCGCCAGCAGCGCGAGGAAGACCGCGGGACCCGCCGCGTCCAGTCCCCAGGCGGCGGGGTCGCCGAGGGCCGCGGCGCCGAGCGCCCCGAGCAGCGTGGTCAGATTCCACAGCACGTACAGCGTGAGGCCGGTGACGGTGAACCCGAGGCGGGCGCTCCGGCGGTCCGGCTGGGCCAGCGCCACTACGGCGGTCTCGTCGATCACCCAGTGCGCGGCCGCCGGCCGCACCGCCCGGGGCAGCCGGAGCACCTGGGAGAGCCGCAGCCCGTAGAAGGCGTTGCGGACGCCGAGGAAGAACGCCCCGGCCGCGGCGGTGAGCGGGTTGCCGCCCGCTGCCAGCGCGCCCACCAGCGCGAACTGCGAGGCGCCGGTGAAGACGAGGAGGCTCAGCGCACAGGTCTGCAGGAGGGTCAGCCCGGCGCCCGCGGAGGTGACGCCGAACGCGAAGCCGGAGAGGCCCACGGCGACGCCGACGCCCAGCGCGTCCCGGACCACCGCCGCGTCGGGCCGGGTCTCCGGCTGTGGATCGGGGGTCGGTATTCGTTCTGCCACGCCGCCCACGCTAGAGAGCGGTGCCGGGCCCGGTCTTGTACGTTCTTGCGGCCCGCACGGCGCGTCCGCGCAGGTCCGCGCCGGGCGGAGCGCCGGGTGCCGCGGCTCCGCGCTCCCGCTGGTACGCCCCCGGCGGGACGCCGACGATCCGGCTGAAGTGCCGGTTCAGATGGGGCTGGTCGGTGAAGCCCACCACGGCTGCGGCCTCGGCGGGCGCCGTGCCGGCGTCCAGCAGCGTGCGCGCCCGGCGCACCCGGGCGTCCGTGAGCCAGGCGTGCGGTGGCATCCCGTACGCCCTGCGGAAGACCCGGAGCAGGGCGAACGGTCCGACGCCCACCTCCGCCGCCAGCCCCTCCAGCGTCGGCGGCCCGGCCATCCGCTCGAGGAGCAGCTCCCGGGCGTGTGCGGCGGCGGCCGCCGCCGGGCCGTCCCGCCCGGGCCCGGCGGCGGTCCCGCAGCGCTGCAGGAGCCGGGCGAGGGCCTGCCGCAGCAGGGTGTCCGCGGCCAGCGCGTTGTTCTGCTCGGCGGCGCGGTGGACCTCGGCGATGAGGTGTCCGGCCACGGGGTCGTCGAGCACCGTCTCGCTGAACGACGGGGTGCCCCGCAGCGGGGCGACGTCGGCCGCCACCCCCGCGACCACGTCGACGGACGGGTACAGCACCCGGTAGGTCCAGCCCCCGCTCTCCCCCGGGTACGCGGTGTGCGGAACGTCCGGGTTGATCAGGATCACCCCTCCGGCGCCGACGCGTTCGGCGCCCCGGGGCAGCCCCACGCCCTCCACCCCGCCGGTGACGGTGGCGACCACGAAGCCGTCGTGGGCGTGCCGGGCGAAGGTGTGACGGACGTAGCGGGCGCTGAGCAGGTCGACGCCGGGCAGCCCGGGATGCTGCCAGTAGCGTGCGTTCTCCTGGCTCCCCATGGGGCCATTGTGCCTGTTCGGAGGCGGTTCCGAAGGGCGGGGAACGGCAGCCGGGACACCGTGCCGCCGCGCCCGGGTCGCCGTCCCGGGCCGCTCCGGTGTGCGTCCGCGGCCCGTTGTCAGTACCCGGGTGCACGATGGGGAACATGCCGCACGACCCGGCCTCGGCCCTCGACACCTTCTCCCCCACGACCCGTGCCTGGTTCGCCGGGGCGTTCAGCGCGCCCACCCCCGCGCAGGCGGGCGCCTGGCAGGCCATCGACGAGGGTTCGGACGTGCTGGTGGTGGCCCCGACCGGCTCGGGCAAGACGCTCGCCGCGTTCCTCTCCGCCCTCGACGGGCTGGCGGCCGGCCCGCCGCCCGCCGACGCGAAGAAGCGCTGCCGGGTGCTCTACGTCTCGCCGCTCAAGGCCCTCGCGGTGGACGTCGAGCGGAACCTCCGCAGCCCCCTGACCGGCATCCGGCACGAGGCGCTGCGGCTCGGGCTGCCGGAGCCCGAGGTGCGGGTCGCGATCCGCTCGGGCGACACCCCGGCGGCCGAGCGCCGGGCGATCGCCACCCGCCCGCCGGACATCCTGATCACCACGCCCGAGTCGCTGTTCCTGATGCTGACGTCGTCGGCGCGGGAGGCGCTGGCGGGGGTGGAGACGGTCATCGTGGACGAGGTGCACGCCGTGGCGGGCACCAAGCGCGGTGCTCATCTGGCCCTCTCCCTGGAGCGGCTGGACGAGCTGCTGGAGCGGCCCGCCCGGCGGATCGGCCTGTCCGCCACCGTGCGGCCGGTCGACGAGGTGGCCCGCTTCCTGTCGCCGCAGCGCCGGGCGAAGATCGTGCAGCCGCCGTCCGGCAAGGAGTTCGACCTCTCCGTGGTCGTGCCGGTGGAGGATCTGGGGGAGCTGGGCGGCTCCCCGGCCGCCGGCGCGGAGGGCGGCGGGCAGGGCGAGAAGCCGTCCGTCTGGCCGCAGGTGGAGGAGCGGATCGCGGACCTGGTGGAGGCCCACCGGTCCACCATCGTCTTCGCGAACTCCCGGCGCCTCGCCGAGCGGCTGTGCAACCGGCTGAACGAGATCGCGTACGAGCGCGCCACGGGTGAGCCGCTGCCCGAGGCCCACTCCCCCGCCGAGCTGATGGGCGGCTCCGGCGCGGCGAACGGCGCACCACCGGTGCTCGCCCGGGCGCACCACGGATCGGTCTCCAAGGAGCAGCGCTCCCTGGTCGAGGAGGATCTGAAGGCGGGCCGGCTGCCGGCCGTGGTCGCCACGTCCAGCCTGGAGCTGGGCATCGACATGGGGGCCGTGGACCTGGTCGTGCAGGTCGAGTCCCCGCCCTCGGTCGCCTCCGGCCTCCAGCGGGTGGGCCGGGCCGGGCACCAGGTGGGGGCGGTGTCCACGGGGGTGGTCTTCCCCAAGTACCGCGGTGACCTGGTACAGGCGGCCGTGGTCACCGAGCGGATGCGCAGCGGCGCCATCGAGGCGCTGCGCGTCCCGGCCAATCCGCTGGACGTCCTGGCCCAGCAGATCGTCGCGATGACGTCCCTGGACAGCTGGGACGTGGACGAACTGCTGACGGTGGTCCGCCGGGCCGCGCCGTTCGCGTCGCTGCCCGAGTCCGCCTACACCGCGGTGCTCGACATGCTCGCGGGCCGCTATCCGTCGGACGCCTTCGCCGAGCTGCGCCCGCGCCTGGTGTGGGACCGGGTGGCGGGGACGGTCACCGGCCGTCCGGGGGCGCAGCGGCTGGCGGTGACCTCCGGCGGCACGATCCCGGACCGCGGCCTGTTCGGCGTCTTCCTGGCCGGCGCCGACCCCAAGAAGGGCGGCGGCCGGGTCGGCGAGCTCGACGAGGAGATGGTCTACGAGTCGCGCGTCGGCGACGTCTTCACCCTGGGCACCACCACCTGGCGGATCGAGGACATCACCCGCGACCGGGTGCTGGTCTCGCCCGCGCCGGGGGTGCCGGGGCGGCTGCCGTTCTGGAAGGGCGACCAGCTGGGCCGCCCGCTGGAACTGGGCCGTGCGCTGGGCGCGTTCCTCCGCGAGGTGGGCGCCCTCGCCGAGGAGGACGCACGGCTGCGGCTGCTCGCAGCGGGCCTGGACGCCTGGGCGGCCGACAACGTCCTGGCCTACCTCGCCGAGCAGCGCCAGGCGTGCGGGCACGTCCCGGACGACCGGACGATCGTGGTGGAGCGCTTCCGGGACGAGCTGGGCGACTGGCGGGTCGTCGTCCACTCCCCCTTCGGCGCGCAGGTCCACGCCCCGTGGGCGCTGGCTCTGGCCGCCCGGCTCTCCGAGCGCCACGGCATGGACGCCCAGGTGATGCACGCCGACGACGGCATCGTGCTGCGGCTGCCCGACGCCGACCTCATGGGCCTGGACCTGCTCGACATGGAGCCGGAGCCTTCGCGGTCCGGCCGGGAGTACGACGACGGGCAGTCCCCGGTCGGCGCCGCGGACGTCGCCTTCGACAAGGGCGAGGTGGAGCAGCTGGTGACCGACCAGGTCGGCAGCTCGGCCCTGTTCGCCTCCCGCTTCCGGGAGTGCGCGGCCCGGGCCCTGCTGCTACCGCGCCGCACTCCCGGCAAGCGCACCCCGCTGTGGCAGCAGCGCCGGCGCGCCGCGCAGCTGCTCCAGGTGGCGTCCGAGTTCGGCTCGTTCCCGATCGTCCTGGAGGCCGTCCGCGAGTGCCTCCAGGACGTCTTCGACGTTCCGGGCCTGACCGAGCTGATGGGGGACATCGAGGCGCGGCGCGTGCGGCTGGTCGAGGTCACCACCCCGGAGCCGTCCCCCTTCGCCCGGTCGCTGCTCTTCGGCTATGTCGCCCAGTACCTCTACGAGGGCGACTCCCCCTTGGCGGAGCGGCGGGCCGCCGCGCTCTCGCTGGACTCCCGGCTGCTCGCCGAGCTGCTGGGCCAGGCGGAGCTGCGCGAGCTGCTCGACGCCGAGGTGCTGGCCGAGCTGGAGCGGGAACTGCAATGGCGCACCGAGGACCGTCGGGTCAAGGACGTCGAGGGCGTCGCCGACGTGCTGCGGCTGCTCGGGCCGCTGACCGACGCCGAGCTCGCCGAGCGCGGCGCCGAACCGCCCTGGGCACAGGAGCTGGCGGACGCCCGCCGGGCGATCCGGGTGCGGATCGCGGGCGCCGACCACTGGGCCGCCGTCGAGGACGCCGGCCGGCTGCGGGACGCGCTGGGCACCGCCCTGCCGGTGGGTGTCCCGGAGGCCTTCACCGAACCGGTCAAGGATCCGCTGGGCGATCTCCTCGCCCGGTACGCCCGCACCCACGGTCCGTTCACCTCGGCGGCGGCAGCGGAGCGGTTCGGCCTCGGACCGGCCGTCACCGAGGGCGCCCTGCACCGGCTGGCCGCGGCGGGCCGGGTGGTCCAGGGCGAGTTCCACCCCGCCGGGATCGGCCAGGAGTGGTGCGACAGCGCGGTCCTGCGGCGGCTGCGGCGGCGGTCCCTGGCCGCGCTCCGGGAGGAGCTGGAGCCGGTGGCCCCGCCGGTGCTCGCCTCCTTCCTGCCGCAGTGGCAGCACGTCGGCACCCACAGCCTGCGCGGCATCGACGGCCTGGTGCGGGCGGTCGAGCAGTTGCAGGGCGCCCCCGTGCCTGCGTCCGCGCTGGAGAAGCTGGTGCTCCCCTCCCGGGTCGCGGGCTACGGCCCGACCCTGCTCGACGAGCTGACCGCCGCGGGCGAGGTCGTCTGGGCCGGCGCCGGGGCCCTGCCCGGCAAGGACGGCTGGGTGTCGCTCTACCTGGCCGACGCGGCGCCCCTGCTGCTGCCACCGCCGCATCCGCTGGAGACCGGTCCCGTCCACCGGGCGGTGCTCGACGCCCTGGCCGGTGGCTACGGGCTGTTCTTCCGCCAGATCGCCGACCACGTCCGGGCGGCCCATCCGGACTGCACCGATCCGCAGCTGGCGGACGCCGTGTGGGAGCTGGCCTGGGCGGGCCTGCTCACCAACGACACCCTCGCGCCGCTGCGCTCGCTGCTCGGTTCGGGCCGGACCGCGGGCGCCACCGCGCACCGTGCGAAGCGCGCCGTCCCGCGCGGCCGGTACGGCTCGCTCACCGGGCGTTCGCCCCGGCCCACCGCGTCCCGGGCCGGTCCGCCGACGGTGGCGGGCCGCTGGTCGCTGCTGCCCCCGCGGGAGAGCGAGGGCACCCACCGGGCCCACGCCCTGGCCCGTACGCTCCTGGACCGGCACGGCGTCGTGACCCGCGGCGCGGTCGCGGCCGAGGGCGTGGAGGGCGGATTCGCCGCCGCGTACCGCGTGCTGTCCGCCTTCGAGGAGACCGGCCAGGCGCGCCGCGGCTATGTGGTGGAGGGCCTCGGTGCCGCGCAGTTCGCCATGGACGGAGCGGTGGACCGGCTCCGCGCCGTCGGGACCGCCCGGGACCGCGAGGGGGCGGAGGCCCCCGGCACGTACCCCCGCCCGGCCGGCCACGGCGGTTCCGGCCGCCCCGGGGGCGGGGGCCGGGCGGTGGTCCTCGCCGCGGCCGACCCCGCGAACGCCTACGGAGCCGCCCTGCCCTGGCCCGAACCGCCCACCGGCGCCGGCCACAAACCGGGGCGCAAGGCGGGCGCCCTGGTGGTGCTGGTCGACGGCGATCCGATGCTCTACGTCGAGCGCGGCGGCAGGACCCTGCTCGCCTGGCCGGGGCCCGACGCGGAGAGCCCCCTCGGCGACGCCCGGCTGCAGACGGCCGCCGAGGCACTCGCGCAGGCGGCCCGGGACGGCGCGCTGGGCACCGTCACGGTGGAGCGGGCCAACGGAGCCCCGGCGCTCTCCTCCCCCGTCGGGCGCGCCCTGGAGTCCGCCGGCTTCCACCCCACCCCACGGGGCCTGCGCCTGCGGGGTGCCTGAGGCAGGCGCAGGCGGCCCGCCGGCGGACCCACCGACCAGCACGCCCAACGCCCCAACGCCCCAACGCCCCGGCACCCGGCACCCGGCACCCGGCACCCGGCACCCGAGAAGCGTCGGCCGAGAAGCGTCGGCCGAGAAGCGTCGGCCGATGACCGCCGACCGACCACCCGTCGCCGTGCATCCCGGCGCCCGGTGGCCCACCGAAGCTCCACCGGTCGCCCCCGAGCGCGGCATCATGGCTGCATGCCCGAAGGAGACAGCGTCTGGCGGACGGCCCGGCGGCTGGACGAGGCCCTGGCCGGCGCACGCCTCGTCCGCTCCGACCTCCGAGTGCCCCGGCTGGCCACCGCCGACCTGTCGGGACGTGAGGTGCACGAGGTGGTGGCGCGCGGCAAACACCTGCTCACCCGCGTCGAGGGCGGGCTGACCCTCCACTCCCATCTGCGCATGGAGGGTGCCTGGCACGTCTACACCCCGGACGAGCGCTGGCGGGGCGGCCCCGACCACCAGATCCGCGCCGTTCTGAGCACCGCGGAACACACCGCGGTCGGCTACCGGCTCCCCGTGCTCGGACTGCTGCGGACGGCCGACGAGGACAGCGTGGTCGGCCACCTCGGCCCAGATCCGCTCGGCCCCGACTGGGATGCCGCCCTGGCCCTGCGACGGCTGCTCGCCGACCCGTCCCGCCCGCTCGGCGAGGCCCTGCTCGACCAGCGCAATCTGGCCGGCATCGGCAACGTCTACACGTCCGAACTGTGCTTCATGGCGGGCGCCACCCCATGGCTCCCGGTCGGCGAGACCCGCGCCCCGGACCGGCTGGTCGCCCTGGCGCAACGCCTGCTGGAGGCCAACCGGAACCGCACCGCCCGGGTCACCACCGCCGACCCCCGGCGCGACCACCGGCTGTGGGTCCACGGCCGGGCGGGCCGGCCCTGCCGGCGCTGCGGCACCACCGTGCTCACCGCCGACCAGGGCCCCGCGGGCCAGGAGCGCATCACCTACTGGTGCCCTTCCTGCCAGTCCGGGCCCTCCCCGCGGAGCGGCTGAAGCAACCGGACGGCCGAGGGCCACCGACCGGCCAACGGACGGGGCCAGGACCGGCGCGGGGAGGGGCCGGCCGCGGCCCACGCCGGGAACCGGTGCCGGACCACACGCACACCAATTGACGCGCCGTCAGATCTGCTCGTACCGTCACACCATGGGCATCGGGGTGTACGAGCTCACCGGCCGCACCGCTCTCGTCACGGGCGCGGCGAGCGGCATCGGCCGCGCCACCGCGGTCCTCCTCGCCCGGGCAGGCGCCTCCGTCCACTGCACCGACCTCGACGGACCGGGCGCCCGCACCACCGCCGAACGGATCACCGCGGACGGCGGCGCAGCGCACGCCCACACCCTCGACGTGACCGACCGCGAGCAGGTGCGGGAGACCGTCGCGGCGGCCGTCCGGGCGGACGGGCGGCTCGACGTCCTGGCGGCCGTCGCCGGAATCATGCACAGCAGCCCGGTACTGGAGACCGACGACGCCGACCTGGAGCGGGTCCTGGCCGTCAACTTCACAGGGGTGCTGTACAGCTGCCAGGAGGCGGCCCGGGCCATGATCGCGGGAGGGGCCGGCGGCAGCATCGTCACGATGGCCTCCGGCGCCGTCGACACCGGCGCCCCCGGCCTGCTCTGCTACGGCGCCGCCAAGGCCGCCGTCGTCCAGCTCACCCGGACCCTCGCCACCGAGGTCGGCCGCCACGGCATCCGGGTCAACGCCGTCGCCCCCGGCTGGATCCGCACCCCCATGACCGCCCGCCGCACCCCCGGCGCACAGCACGGCACCGAGCAGGCCATGGTCCGAGCGGCACCCCTGGGCCGGGTCGGCGAGCCCGAGGACGTCGCGCACAGCGTGCTGTACCTCGCCTCGGACGCCGCGTCGTTCACGACAGGTCAGATTCTGCGCCCCAACGGCGGTGTCGCCATGCCCTGGTGACCTTCCGCACCACCCCCGCCGCCGGCCCTCCGGCCCCGGCGGCCGCCTTGGGCACGCAGTGGACGGGCAGCAGGCTCAACCCCCAGCCCCCTGCGGTGACCGCCATCTCGACCGGGCCCGCCTCGGCCGGCCGGGTCACCAGACGCAGCGTCGCCCAGCACCACACCGCGCCCAGCAGGAGCGCGGCGGCCACCCCCACAGCCCGGGCCACGGGTATTCGCCACGGGCCGCGGCACTCCGCCCCGCCGGGCCGCGCCGCCGTCACCCCCCGGCTGCCTATTCGGGCCGGATGACCGCCCTCCACATCCCGCACCAGCATCGCTGCCTCCTCCGGCCGACGCACCGTCGGCGGAATCGCTCCCTCACGACGGGGCACGGGGCGGAAGAAGGCTCCGCTCCCGTGCTCCCGTTCCGTGTCAGGCGTTCTCCGCCTGGAACATCCAGTAGTGCTTCTCCAGGTCGGCCGTCAGCCCGATGAAGATGTCCTGGCTCACCGGGTCGGGCTTCTCGGTGGACTCGATGCGTTCCCGCATCCGGGTGATCACCGCGCCCAGCGCCGCGACCAGCGTCCGTACCGCTTCCACGTCCTTGATCCAGCCGTCGGCGATCGTGGCGATGCCGCTGCTCTTGGCCACCGTGTCGGACCGCCCGTCCGGGGAGACACCCAGCGCCGCGGCGCGCTCGGCCACGGTGTCGGCATGCTGCCGGGCGGTGGCGACGACCTCGTCGAGCTGGAGGTGGACGGAGCGGAAGCGCGGGCCCACCACGTTCCAGTGCACCTGCTTGGCGACCAGCGAGAGGTCCACCAGGTCCACCAGCCCGCCCTGAAGAGCGTCGCCGACAACCTTGAGGTCCTGTTCGGAGAGCGGGCTCTTGACGACAGCCATCCGTTCCTCCTGCTGTGCTCTGTGACGTTCCTCTCAACCATCGCATACCCGGTCGAGACGGAGCATTCCGGAATTCTCGCTACAGGAGCCGCACGATGGCGGCACCCGCACATCAGGTCGCCTACCCGGAAACAACGCACTGAGCCCCGGCCGGAGGACCGACCGGGGCTCAGAGGACAGGGAAAGGGGGGTGCGGCTCGTCAGGCAGCCACGACGTCGACGGCCTCCGCAGGGGCCTTGATCGTCACGCGCTCCTCGGGAACGCCCGTCACGGAGGTGACCGAGACCGAGTTGAGCATCGGGCGCATCGCCGGCACCGTCTCGCCGACCGTGGCGGACTGCGCCAGCTCGGCCAGCGACAGTTCGTCGCTCACCTCGCGCATGACCTCGGACATCCGCACGTCCAGCGCGTCACAGATCGCGGAGAGCAGTTCGGAGGAAGCCTCTTTCTGCCCCCGCTCCACCTCCGAGAGGTAGCCGAGGGAGACCCGTGCCGACGAGGAGACTTCGCGCAGGGTCCGCCCCTGGCGCTGGCGCTGCCGACGCAGCACGTCACCCAGCAGGCGACGGAGCAGAATCATCGCTGGCTCCCTCCTCGGGCCTCGGATGCGGATCCTTCTCGCACCACCGTACCGCCTCGGGCGGCGGCCGTGCGGGGAGCGATGACGTGTTCACTCAGGGCTGCAAACATCAACTCCCCCCGTTCTGTTCCGTATCCTGTGTCCGCTCATTTTCGATCAGTTCGCCCAGCAGCCGTTCCAGCGCCGCCTGAACGCTCTCCGAGCGAATACCCGCCCGGTCGCCGTCGAGTCCCAGCCGCAGACCGCTCGTCGTGCCTCCGGGGCCCGCCACGGCCACATGCACCGTGCCCACCGGCTTGCCGTCCTGGGGATCCGGACCGGCGACCCCGGTGGTCGACACTCCCCAGTCTGCGCCCAGCAGCCGCCGCACGCCTGCCGCCATCTGCCGGGCGACCTCGGCGTCGACGGCACCGCGTTCGGCCAGCAGGGCGCCGTCCACCCCCAGCACCGTCCGCTTGACCTCGCTCGCATAGGCGGTCACCGAGCCCCGGAAGACCCGCGAGGCACCGGGGACGGAGGTCAGCTCCGCCGCGATCATGCCTCCGGTCAGGGACTCCGCCACCGCCAGGGACTCGCCGCGCGCCGCCAGCAGCCCGAGCACGGTGGCGGCCGCGCCACCGGTCATCGCGCCGTGCCCGCGGCCGTGCGCTCGCGTTCCGCGGCCAGGCCCGCCCGGCGCAGCACCACGGCCTGCCGTATGTAGTCCAGGCCCGTCGCCACGGTCAGCACGACCGCCACGGCCATGACCCAGAAGCGGAGGGTGGCGAGCGGTCCGGTCAGCGCCAGGACGTACATCCCCACCGCGGTTCCCTGGGCGAGGGTCTTCAGCTTGCCGCCGCGACTGGCCGGGATGACGCCGTGCCGGATCACCCAGAACCGCATCAGCGTGATGCCGATCTCCCGGAACAGGATGACGCCCGTGACCCACCAGGGGAGGTCGTCCAGGGCGGAGAGACAGATCAGTGCCGCGCCCATGATCGCCTTGTCGGCGATCGGGTCGGCGATCTTCCCGAAGTCCGTGACCAGGTTGTACTGCCGGGCCAGATGGCCGTCGAACAGGTCGGTGATCATGGCGACGGCGAAGGCCGCCCAGGCGAAGGAGCGCCAGGCCGGGTCGTATCCGCCGTTGTGCAGCAGGAGCAGCACGAACCCCGGCACCAGGAGCAGCCGGGCCATCGTGAGGATGTTGGCGATGTTCCACAGCCCGGCCTGCGGGGCCGCCGGCGCGCCCACCGAGCCGCCCCGCATCGGCGCGCGGCCGGAACCGCTCGCTGCGGACGCGGGGACTCCGCTCATGCGGCGGCCTCCTCGTCAGGACACCCGGTCAGCGGCTCGGCGACCAGGTCCACGCCTTCGGTCGCCACCACCTTTGCTTCGACGATACGGCCCGGCGCAAGACCCCGGGAGTCGGTGAGGACGACCTGGCCGTCCGTCTCCGGCGCCTGGTGCGCCGCCCGCCCGATCGCGCCGTCGGCCTCGTCGACCGTCTCCACCAGCACCTCGACGGTCTCCCCGAGGCGCTCCTCGGCACGCTGCGCGGTGAGCTCCTCGGCGAGCCGGGAGATGTGGGCCAGCCGCTCGGCGATGACGTCCTCGTCGAGCTTGTTGTCGTAGGTCAGCGCCTCGGTGCCCTCCTCGTCGGAGTAGCCGAAGACGCCGATGGCGTCCAGCCGGGCCCCGGTCAGGAAGCGCTCCAGCTCGGCCAGGTCGGCCTCGGTCTCGCCGGGGAAGCCGACGATGAAGTTCGAGCGGGCACCGGCCTGCGGTGCCTTGGACCGGATCTCCTCCAGCAGCCCCAGGAAGCGGTCGGTGTCGCCGAAGCGGCGCATCGCCCGCAGCACGCCCGGCGCGGAGTGCTGGAAGGACAGATCGAAGTACGGCGCGACCTTCGGCGTCGACGTCAGGACGTCGATCAGACCGGGCCGCATCTCGGCCGGCTGGAGGTAGCTGACCCGGATCCGCTCGATCCCGTCGACCTCCGCCAGCTCCGGCAGCAGGGACTCCAGCAGGCGGATGTCGCCCAGGTCCTTGCCGTACGAGGTGTTGTTCTCGGAGACCAGCATGACCTCCTTGACGCCCTCCGCCGCCAGCCACCGGGTCTCGTTCAGCACGTCGGACGGGCGGCGGGAGATGAAGGAGCCGCGGAACGCCGGGATGGCGCAGAAGGAGCAGCGGCGGTCACAGCCGGAGGCCAGCTTCACCGAGGCGACGGGGCTGGTGTCGAGCCGGCGGCGCAGCGGCGCCCGCGGCCCCGAGGCGGGCGCGAGCCCTTCCGGAAGGTCCTCCGGGGCGGGGGCGATGTCGCCGTGGCCGGGGAGCGCCACGGTGGCGTCCTGGCGCTCGGCGGGGCTGATGGGCAGCAGCTTGCGGCGGTCGCGCGGCGTGTGGGAGGCGTGCACGCCTCCGGAGAGGATCGTCTGCAGGCGGTCGGAGATGTCGGTGTAGTCGTCGAAGCCGAGCACGCCGTCGGCCTCGGGCAGCGCCTCCGCAAGATCCTTGCCGTAGCGCTCGGCCATGCAGCCGACGGCGACGACGGCCTGGGTGCGGCCGTGGTCCTTGAGGTCGTTGGCTTCGAGTAGGGCGTCGACGGAGTCCTTCTTGGCGGCCTCGACGAAGCCACAGGTGTTGACGACGGCGACGTCCGCCTCGGCGGCTTCCTGGACGAGTTCCCACCCGTCCGCCGCCAGACGGCCTGCGAGCTCCTCGGAATCCACCTCGTTACGGGCGCAGCCAAGGGTGACGAGAGCGACGGTGCGGCGTTCGGGCATGAGCTCAGCCTACTTTGTCCCGGGAGCGCCTTCCGCTGCCAGGGTTGCCCCGCCGGACCGGGCGGGCCGGACTCAGCCCGCCTGCGGGTCCCCCTTCGTGTAGCTCAGCCGCTGGACCTGGCCTTCCTCGCCCCGGTCGTCGATCTGCTTGCCGTTGACGAAGAGCTTGACGGCACCGGCATTGCCCAGCACCAGATCGATGCGCTGCTTGTCCGTGAAGGTCTTGGAGGCGCCTTCCTTGAGCACGCCCTCGTGCAGCAGCCGCCCGCTGTGGTCCTTGGCCGAGATCCAGCTGGAGCCGTTCTCCGCGGTGAGCTTGACCGTCACCTTGTCGGCCGGGACGGCCGCGATGGCGCTGTCGGACGGCTCCGGCTCGGGCGCGGACGACTCCTTGCGGCTGGGCTCGCTGCTGGGCTTCGCCGAGGAGGTCTTGCCCGCCACCGCCTTGCCGCCGGCCTTGTCGCCTCCGCTGAACATGGTGAACCCGACGAACGCGACGACCACGACGATCGCGGCGACCATCGCGGCGGTCCAGTTGGGGCGGCGGGGTTCCGGACGGATCCGCTCGGCCTCGAACAGCGGGGCCGCCGGGGTCGGCTCGGGACGTCCGCCGTGCTCGTCGTCGTACCGCGACACGAGGGCATCGGCATCGAGGCGGACCGCGCGGGCGAGCGCCCGGATGTGCCCCCGGGCATAGACGTCGCCACCGCAACGGGTGAAGTCGTCCTGTTCGATCGCATGCACGATCGGGATGCGCACCCGTGTGGTGGAACTGACGTCCTCGACGGACAGTCCGGCGTCGGTACGGGCCTGCTGGAGCGCACGCCCGAGCGAGGGCCGGTCGTCCTCGACGGAAGGCCGGTCTTCTTCGGGGGAGTTGCCGATGGACACGAGGGCGCCTTTCGAGCGTGTAGCCACCTGCTGGATGTTCAGTCTAGGGGTGGTACGAAAGGGTGGGGCAACCGGGAGGACGGAGTTTGTACGCCATCTGTATGGCCACCCCGTCCGGGTGCCTGCACCCGCTCGACCTCCCCCTTCGACATGACGTCTTGGGCAGCGGGACAGTTGCTTCGTTCCCGCTTACGGAGGAGTCTCACCCCGGATCACGGCGAGGACTCCGTCCAGTTCATCCGGTTTGATCAGTACGTCGCGGGCCTTGGAGCCCTCGCTCGGTCCGACGACCCCGCGCGACTCCATCAGGTCCATCAGCCTGCCCGCTTTCGCGAAGCCCACACGCAGCTTCCGCTGGAGCATCGAGGTCGAGCCGAACTGGGTCGAGACGACGAGCTCCGCCGCCTGGCAGAGCAGGTCCAGATCGTCGCCGATCTCCTCGTCGATCTCCTTCTTCTTCCCGGTGCCCACCGTGACGTCGTCCCGGAAGACCGGGGTCATCTGCGCCTTGCAGTGCTCGACGACGGCGGCGACCTCATCCTCCGTCACGAAGGCGCCCTGCATCCGCACCGGCTTGCTCGCGCCCATCGGGAGGAACAGCCCGTCGCCCTTGCCGATCAGCTTCTCCGCGCCCGGCTGGTCGAGGATGACCCGGCTGTCGGCGAGCGAGGAGGTGGCGAACGCCAGCCGCGAGGGCACGTTCGCCTTGATCAGGCCGGTGACCACATCGACGCTGGGCCGCTGGGTGGCCAGCACCAGGTGGATGCCGGCGGCCCGCGCCAGCTGGGTGATCCGCACGATCGCGTCCTCGACGTCGCGCGGCGCCACCATCATCAGGTCGGCCAGCTCGTCCACGATCACCAGCAGATACGGGTACGGCGCGAGCTCGCGCTCGCTGCCCTCCGGCGCCTTCGCCTTGCCGCTGCGCACCGCCGCGTTGAAGTCGTCGATGTGCCGGAAGCCGTAGGCGGCGAGGTCGTCGTAGCGCAGGTCCATCTCGCGCACCACCCACTGGAGGGCCTCGGCGGCCCGCTTGGGGTTGGTGATGATGGGGGTGATCAGGTGCGGGATGCCCTCGTAGGCGGTCAGCTCGACGCGCTTGGGGTCGACCAGGACCATCCGGACGTCGTCCGGGGTCGCCCGGACCATGACCGAGGTGATCAGGCAGTTGATGCAGGACGACTTGCCGGAGCCGGTCGCACCGGCGACCAGGACGTGCGGCATGGTCGCCAGGTTGGCCATCACATAGCCGCCCTCGACGTCCTTGCCGAGCGCGACGAGCATCGGGTGCTCGTCCCCCGCGGCGTCCGCCAGCCGCAGGACGTCGCCGAGGTTCACCATCTCGCGGTCGGTGTTCGGGATCTCGATACCGACCGCGGACTTGCCCGGGATCGGGCTGATGATCCGGACGTCCGGGCTGGCGACGGCGTAGGCGATGTTCTTGGTCAGCGCGGTGATCCGCTCGACCTTGACGGCCGGGCCGAGTTCGATCTCGTACCGGGTGACGGTGGGGCCGCGGGTGAAGCCGGTGACCGCGGCGTCCACCTTGAACTCCGAGAAGACGTTCGACAGCGAGGCCACCACCGCGTCGTTCGCGGCGCTGCGGGTCTTGCCGGGCCCGCCGCGCTCGAGGAGGTCGAGCGACGGGAGGGAGTAGGTGATGTCCCCGGCGAGCTGGAGCTGTTCGGCGCGGGCCGGCAGGGGGCGGGTGCCCTCGGGGGCGGCCTTGGTCAGGTCCGGCACACCGCCGGACGCCTCGGCCGGCTGCTTCTTCTTCTCCGGCGCGGCGGCCTGCGGCCGCTCGGCGGCGCCCGTACCCGTGCCGCGGGCCGCCGACGCCTCGGCGGACCGGTCCGCGGTGACCGAGTGGCTGAGGTCGGCGACGACCGGGGAGGGCTGCACACCGTGCATCACCGCCCCGTCCAGCGCGGCGGCCGCGGCCGCCGCGACGTCCACGGCGTCCATCGGGCCGTCCGCACGGGGGCGTACCGACGGCCTGCGGGCCCGGCGCCGCCGGGTGAGCTCCTCGTCCTCCGCCCCGTCCGGGCCGCCGTCGGCGTCGTCGGGAGGGGCCACCGCGCGCCGCGGACGCCGGGCGGGAGTCTCCCGCCACGCGCCGGCGTACTCCTCGTCCGCGTATCCGCCGACCGTGTCCTCGTCCACGAGGCCGAGCCGCGCGCCGAGCTGCCGCATCCGGCGGGGAATGGCGTTGACCGGGGTGGCCGTCACCACCAGCAGGCCGAAGACGGTGACGAGGACCAGCAGCGGTACGGCGAGCACCTCGCCGACCGTGAAGATCAGCGGCTTGGACGCGCCCCAGCCGATGAGGCCCCCCGCGTCCTGAATGGCCTCGGCGCCCTCGCCGCGCCCGGGCGATCCGCACGCCATGTGCACCTGTCCGAGCACACCGACGACCAGCGCCGACAGCCCGATGACGATCCGTCCGTTCGCCTCCGGCTTCTCGGGGTGCCGGATGAGCCGCACGGCGATGACGCCCAGCAGTATCGGCACCAGCAGATCGAGCCGGCCGAACGCCCCGGTGACCAGCATCTCCACCAGGTCGCCGACCGGGCCGCGGAGCCGGGACCAGGTGCCCGCCGCGACGACGAGCGCCAGCCCCAGCAGCAGGAGCGCCAAGCCGTCCTTGCGGTGGGCGGGGTCGAGGCCCCGGGCCCCGCGCCCCACTCCGCGGAACAGCGCCCCGACCGTGTGCGCGAGTCCGAGCCACACCGCGCGGGCGAGCCGGTAGACGCCGTTGGTCGGGGACGTCGCCCGGGGCGCGGGCCTGCGGGCCGCGGCCTTCTTGGCGGGAGCCTTCTTCACCGGCGGCCGCTTCGCGGGTGCCGCGCCCTTTTTGGCGGGGACCTTCTTGGCAGCCGTCTTCCGGGGGGCACTCGCGGTACGACCGGCGCGCGGCTTCGAAGTGCCCGCCGCGCCCTGGGAACCCTTGCCGGACGTACGTGAGGCCATGGTGACGAGGTTACCGGGGACCGACCCGTGGGACACGTGTGCCCACGGGTTAACCCGTTCGTGTCGCCGACGGAAATCCGCGTGTTGACGATGGGTCAACACGCGGATGACACGCGGCTGCCGTACCGCGACGGCAGCGTCAGTTCTGCGACGGCAGCGCCGACGCGCCTTCCCCCGTGCCGGGCTCCAGCGCGTCCAGCGCCCGGCGCAGCCCGGTGAGTTTGCGCTCCAGATGCGCCGCCGTGGCGACGGCGGCAGCGTCAGCGGACTCGTCCAGTTGCTTGGACAGCGCCTCGGCCTGCTCCTCCACCGCGGCGAGCCGCGCCGAGAGCTCGGCCAGCAGCCCGGCGGGCTCCTTGCTGTCCCCGGGCGCCGGCTGGCTGCCCTCCAACTGCAGCCGCAGCAGCGAAGCCTGCTCACGGAGCTGACAGTTCTTCATGTACAGCTCGACGAAGACCGAGACCTTCGCCCGCAGCACCCACGGGTCGAACGGCTTGGAGATGTAGTCCACCGCGCCCGCCGCGTAACCGCGGAAGGTGTGGTGGGGACCGTGGTTGATGGCCGTGAGAAAGATGATCGGGATGTCCCGTGTCCGCTCACGGCGTTTGATGTGCGCCGCGGTCTCGAAGCCGTCCATGCCCGGCATCTGGACATCCAGCAGGATGACCGCGAAATCGTCCGTCAGCAGCGCCTTGAGCGCTTCCTCCCCTGACGATGCCCGCACCAGCGTCTGATCGAGCGCGGAGAGGATCGCCTCCAGCGCCAGCAGATTCTCCGGCCGGTCATCGACCAGGAGGATCTTGGCCTTCTGCACCATGGCCCGTCCTCCTCGCCCCGGCATGGGGCCTCCCCTGTCCGCAGGACTCGGGGAAGCACCGGGCGCCGCCCCAGCGGACGACTCCCTTGCGTCGCCCGTCCTTGTGCCGGTCATGGTAGCCGCACCCCGCCTGTCGCCACACCCTGTCACCGCGATGTCACTGTGCACGTAGCAGAAACGCGGTGGGAGACCAGAAGGTTCCCCGAATACCGCGTTCCCACACGTGTTCGGCAACACTCAGTCAGCGGCGGGCCGCATCCACTGATGCATCACCGTGAGCAGGTGGTCCGTGTCGACCGGCTTGGTGACATAGTCGGACGCGCCCGACTCGATACTCTTCTCCCGGTCCCCCTTCATCGCCTTCGCGGTGAGGGCGACGATCGGCAGACCGGCGAACTGCGGCATCCGGCGGATCGCCGCCGTCGTCGCATAGCCGTCCATCTCCGGCATCATGATGTCCATCAGAACGACCGCCACATCGTCGTGCTGCTCCAGGACTTCGATGCCCTCGCGCCCGTTCTCCGCGTACAGCACCGACAGTCCGTGCTGTTCCAGCACGCTGGTCAGCGCGAAGACGTTGCGGATGTCGTCGTCCACGATGAGCACCTTCTCGCCGTGGAAGCCGCCCTCGAAGGCCACCGCCACGGCGTCCTCGCCCTGGCCGTTCCAGGTCTCCTCCGGTGCCGCCGCGGGCGCCGGAAGCTCCCGGGCGGCAGGCCGCTGCGGCTCCGGGGCAGCGGCCCGCCGGCGCAGCCGGGCGAGCCCGCCGACGCCGCGCCGCGGAGCCGGCTGTGCCTCCGCCGGGGGCAGGATCTCCCGCGGCGGTTCCAGCTCGGCGGCCGCGGCCCCGAGCAGCGGGTCCCCGGCGGGCGCCGCGAGTGCCCCGGCGCCGGTGGGCCCGGCGGGGGCGAGCTGCGGGTAGCCCTGCGGGGGCAGTTCGCTGGGGTTGAGCGGCAGGTAGAGCGAGAAGGTGGAGCCCCGGCCGGGCTCGCTGGCCGCGTGGATCTCACCGCCCAGCAGCCGGGCGATCTCCCGGCTGATGGACAGCCCGAGGCCGGTGCCGCCGTACTTCCGGCTGGTGGTGCCGTCGGCCTGCTTGAACGCCTCGAAGATGACCCGCATCTTGCTGGCCGCGATGCCGATGCCGGTGTCGGTCACCGAGAAGGCGATCATGTCGGCGTCCGGGTCGCGCAGCGAGCCGTGCTCCAGCAGCTGCTCACGGATGGCGTTGGGCACATCCGCCCCGGCCGGCCGGATCACCAGCTCCACGGCCCCGCCGTCGGTGAACTTCACCGCGTTCGACAGCAGGTTGCGCAGCACCTGGAGCAGCCGCTGCTCGTCGGTGTGCAGGGTCGCCGGAAGCTCCGGGGAGACCCGTACGGCGAAGTCCAGGCCCTTCTCGGCGGTCAGCGGGCGGAACGTGGCCTCCACGTAGTCCACCAGCTGCACCAGCGCGATCCGGGTCGGGCTGACGTCCATCTTGCCCGCCTCGACCTTCGACAGGTCGAGGATGTCGTTGATCAGCTGGAGCAGGTCCGAACCCGCTCCGTGGATCGTCTCGGCGAACTCCACCTGCTTCGGCGAGAGGTTGGAGTCGGCGTTGTCCGCGAGCAGCTTGGCCAGAATGAGCAGCGAGTTGAGCGGGGTGCGCAGCTCGTGCGACATGTTGGCCAGGAACTCGGACTTGTAGCGCATGGAGACCGCCAGTTGCTCGGCGCGCTCCTCCAGCACCTGCCGGGCCTCCTCGATCTCGGTGTTCTTCACCTCGATGTCGCGGTTCTGCTGGGCCAGCAGCTCGGCCTTCTCCTCCAGTTCGGCGTTGGACGACTGGAGGGCCTTCTGCCGGTTCTCCAGCTCCGCCGACCGCTCCCGCAGCTGCTCGGTCAGCTCCTGCGACTGCTTCAGCAGCACCTCGGTCTTGGTGTTGACACTGATGGTGTTGACGCTGGTCGCGATCATCTCCGCGATCTGGCTGAGGAAGTCCTTCTGGATCTGCGCGAAGGGCTGGAACGACGCCAGCTCGATCACGCCCAGGACCTGGCCCTCGAAGAGCACCGGCAGCACGATCACATGGGCCGGCGGCGCCTCGCCCAGCCCGGAGGCGATCTTCAGATAGCCCGGCGGCACGTTCTCCACCAGGATGGTCCGCTTCTCCTCGGCGGCCGTGCCGATGAGCGTCTCCCCGGGCCGGAAGGACGTCGGCATGGTGCCCATGGAGTAGCCGTAGCTGCCGATCATGCGCAGCTCGTACGAACCGTCCTCGGCCGGCGCCCCGACCTCGGTGCCGTCCCCGGTCGGGGTGGCCAGGAAGAACGCGCCGTGCTGGGCGGAGACCACCGGCGTCAGCTCGCTCATGATCAGCCCGGCCACGTCCTTGAGGTCGCGGCGGCCCTGCATCAGACCGGAGATCCGGGCCAGGTTGCCCTTGAGCCAGTCCTGCTCCTTGTTGGCGAGCGTGGTCTCGCGGAGGGTGGCGATCATCGTGTTGATGTTGTCCTGGAGCTCCAGGATCTCGCCGGCCGCGTCCACGTCGATCTTCAGATTGAGGTCGCCGCGGGTCACCGCGGCGGCGACGGCGGCGATCGCCCGCACCTGGCGGGTCAGGTTGCCCGCCATCTCGTTCACCGATTCGGTGAGGTCCTGCCAGGTGCCGTCGACATCGCGCACCCGCGCCTGACCGCCCAGCTGGCCCTCGGTACCCACTTCGCGGGCCACCCGGGTCACCTGCTCGGCGAACGACGACAGCTGGTCCACCATCGTGTTGATCGTCGTCTTGAGCTCGAGGATCTCGCCCCGGGCATCGATGTCGATCTTCTTGGTGAGATCGCCCTTCGCGATGGCGGTGGTGACCATCGCGATGTTGCGGACCTGTCCGGTCAGATTGGACGCCATCGAGTTCACGGACTCGGTGAGGTCCTTCCACGTGCCCGAGACGCCGGGCACCCGGGCCTGACCGCCGAGGATGCCCTCGGTGCCCACCTCGCGGGCCACCCGGGTCACCTCGTCGGCGAAGGACGACAGCGTGGTCACCATGGTGTTGACGGTGTCGGCGAGCTGCGCGACCTCGCCGCGCGCCTCGACCGTCACCTTCTTGGTCAGATCGCCGTTGGCCACCGCCGTCGCCACCTGGGAGATGTTCCGCACCTGAATGGTGAGGTTGTTCGCCATCAGGTTGACGTTGCCGCTGAGGTCCTTCCAGATGCCCGTGACGCCGGGCACCCGGGCCTGACCGCCCAGCTGGCCCTCCGTGCCCACCTCACGGGCCACCCGGGTCACCTGCTCGGCGAACGAGGAGAGCTGGTCCACCATCGTGTTCACCGTGGTGACCAGTTCGAGGATCTCGCCCTTGGCGTCGACCGTGATCTTCTTCGACAGGTCGCCCTTGGCGACCGCCGTGGTGACCTCCGCGATGTTGCGCACCTGCGAGGTCAGGTTGTTCGCCATGAAGTTGACGGACTGGGTGAGGTCCTTCCAGGTGCCGGAGACCCCCTGCACCTCGGCCTGGCCGCCGAGGATGCCCTCGGTACCCACCTCACGCGCCACCCGCGTCACCTGGTCCGCGAACGAGGACAGCTGGTCCACCATCGTGTTGAGGGTGTTCTTCAGCTCCAGGATCTCGCCCCGGGCGTCCACATCGATCTTCTGGGACAGGTCACCGCGCGCCACCGCCGTGGCGACCTGGGCGATGTTCCGCACCTGAGCGGTGAGGTTGCCGGCCATGCCGTTCACGGAGTCCGTGAGGTCCCGCCAGACACCGGCCACGCCGGGCACCTGCGCCTGACCGCCGAGCCGCCCGTCCGTGCCCACCTCGCGGGCCACCCGGGTCACCTGCTCCGCGAAGGCGGAGAGCTGGTCCACCATCGTGTTGATGGTGTTCTTCAGCTCCAGGATCTCGCCGCGGGCGTCGACCTCGATCTTCTGGGAGAGGTCACCGCGCGCCACCGCCGTCGTCACCTGGGCGATCTGCCGCACCTGAGAGGTGAGGTTGCCCGCCATGAAGTTGACGGAGTCGGTGAGGTCCTTCCACGTCCCGGACACCCCGTCGACCTGGGCCTGACCGCCGAGCCGGCCCTCGGTGCCCACATCGCGCGCCATCCGGGTCACCTGGTCGGCGAACAGGGACAGCTGGTCCACCATCGTGTTCACGGTGGCCTTCAGCTGGAGCATCTCACCGGACACGTCCACGGTGACCTTCTGCGACAGGTCGCCGTTGGCCACCGCCGTCGTCACCTGGGCGATGTTCCGCACCTGCCCGGTGAGGTTGCGGAAGGCGGTGTTCACCGAGTCGGTGAGGTCCTTCCACGTACCCGCGGCACCCGGCACCTGCGCCTGACCGCCGAGTTCACCCTCCACGCCGACCTCACGCGCAACGCGCGTCACCTCGGCGCCGAAGGACGACAGCTGGTCGACCATCGTGTTGACGGTGTTCTTCAGCTCGAGCATCTCGCCGGCCACGTCGACCGTGACCTTCTGGGAGAGATCGCCGTTCGCCACCGACGTCGTGACCTGCGCGATGTCCCGCACCTGCGTGGTCACGTTCCGGAAGGCGGTGTTCACCGAGTCGGTGAGGTCCTTCCACGTACCCGCGGCACCCGGCACCTGCGCCTGACCGCCGAGCTGGCCCTCGGCCCCCACCTCGCTGGCGACCCGCGTGACCTCGTCGGCGAAGGTCCGCAGCGTCTCGGTCATGGTGTTGATCGTCTCGGCGAGCTGGGCGACCTCGCCCCGTGCGCTCACCGTGACCTTCTGCGACAGGTCGCCGTTGGCCACCGCCGTCGTCACCTGGGCGATCCCCCGCACCTGCGCGGTCAGATTGCCCGCCATCAGGTTGACGGAGTCGGTGAGGTCCTTCCACACACCGGCCACGCCCGGCACCTGCGCCTGGCCGCCGAGCTCGCCCTCGGTGCCCACCTCGCGGGCGACGCGCGTCACCTCCGAGGAGAACGAAGAGAGTTGATCCACCATCGTGTTGACGGTGTTCTTCAACTCCAGCATCTCTCCGGCCACATGGACCGTGACCTTCCGCGACAGGTCGCCCTTGGCGACCGCCGTGGTCACCAGCGCGATGTCCCGCACCTGCGCGGTCAGCCGGTAGGCCATCGTGTTGACGGAGTCGGTGAGGTCCTTCCAGGAGCCCGACATGCCGCGCACCTTGGCCTGACCGCCGAGCTTGCCCTCGGTGCCCACCTCGCTGGCCACCCGCGTCACTTCGTCGGTGAACGCGGACAGCTGGTCCACCAGCCCGTTGACGGTCCGGCCGACCTTCAGGAACTCGCCGCGCAACGGGTGCGCCGTTCCGTCCGAGCCCAGCGCCCGCAGATCCATCCGCTGCTCGAGATCGCCCTCGGAGACCGCGGACAGCACCCGGCCGACCTCGGACACCGGCCGGGCGAGGTCGTCCACCAGCGCGTTGGACGCGTCGATCGCCGCCGCCCAGGAGCCCTCGCAGGCGCCGGTCTCGAGCCGCTCGGTGAGCTTTCCCTCACGGCCGACCACCCTCCGCACCCGGGCGAGCTCACCCGTGAGGTGGAGATTCCGGTCCGCTACCTCGTTGAACACGGCGGCGACCTCGGACATCAGGCCCTCGCCCGACACCGTCAACCGCTTACGGAAATTTCCGTCCCGCATGGCGACCAGGCCGGTGAGCAATCTGTTCAGCGCGGCCGTATCCACTTCGGTCGTCCCGCTATTACGGGAACGTCCGCCTTTCGCGCGCGTGCTTGCGCCCCGCGCCGCTGCGCCAGACTCCACCGTGTCCCTCCCGCAGGGTCGACCGTTCTAGCCAGGTTCTGTTCAAGCGTGCCCAGTGTTTCACCCTGGCCCTACCAGGCCATAACAGTTCGGCAGCATCGCACAACGCCTACCGCACTCTCCGGACGGAAACACTCGCGACCGGCATCCGCACGGACCGCGAAGGTAAGTAACCTGGCATCCGGCTGTCCATCCACCCGACACCGGGTGGAGTGTGCAGCGAAACGACTTGGCATCGGCGGGGTGCCGCGACGGGGTCCGTCCGGCCCACAGGGAGCGGGGATGAAGGAGCGGGGCGAGGGCTTGGTCCGGCAGAGCATCGCAGACAGTGAGATGGACCACTCGCCGGACGGAGAGGGCGCAGTCGTGCTCCCCGGCTCCTTCGACGGCGCGGCCGCCCCCGAGGAGGACACCGGGGCACCCCCGAGGAGGACAGTGATCACCGCCCGGGCCGCGGCCACCTTCGAGCCGGTCGGCCGCTCGGTCGCCGTCGCCCGGGCCTTCGTCCGGGACACGGTCCAGGGCTGGGGCCTCTCGGACATCGTGGACGACGCCGTCGTCCTCACCAGCGAGCTGGTGACGAACGCGGTGGTGCACGCCGGCACCGCGGCCGACGTCCTCTGCCTCCGCACCGACCAGGGCGTACGGATCGAGGTCGCCGACCGGTACCCGGAGCGGGAACTCCCGCTCCAGAACAGCCGCAGTCACATCGCCCACCCGGACCGGGAGGGCGGCCGCGGCCTGCTGCTCTGCGGCGCCCTGGCCACCTGCTGGGGCGTCGAGTACACCCCCACCCACAAGCAGGTCTGGTTCCAGCTCGACCTCTCCGAGCGGCTCGCCGGGACCCGCTCCGCCGGGCCGGCCCTGCCCACCGACGCCCTGCCCGTCGCCGACTCCCGGGTCCGGGTCGCGGTGATCCAGATCGACCGGGCCGGGGCCGTGAGCTCCTGGAGCGACGACGCCCAGGACCTCTTCGGCTTCGTCCCCGAACAGGTCGTCGGCAAGCCCCTCACCGACTTCGCCGCCTGGCCGCACACCCCTGGGACCGGCACCGGCATCGCCGAGGCGCTCCAGCTCTCCCGCTGGGAGGGCTCCTACGGCATCCGGGACGTGGACGGCCGCGTCGTCCCCGTCTACGCCTCCCACCTGCGGGTGCGGGACGCCGCGGGCGAGCCGTCCACGGTGTGCCTGCTGGTCCGCGACCACGAGCGCGCCGTCCTCCAGGCCACCCTGCGGGCACCGGCCTCCCGGGACAGCTCCGCCTCCTCCGCCGACGGCCGCGGTCCGGCCACGGACCCCTTCGAGGTCTTCATCGGCTCCCCCGCCCCGGACGACCTCGACGGCCTGCTCCAGCGCACGGTCGAGCGGGCGCGCGACATGCTCGACGGCGACTCCGCCTATCTGCTGCTGGCCACCGACGACGAGACCGAGCTGGAGGTCCGCGCCTCCACCGGGCTGCCGTCGGCCCGTCAGCGCTTCGCCCGGGTCCCCGTCGAGGCGGGCACCGGCCGCTACGGCTCCGCGCGCATGCCCGCGGTCCATGAGGACCTCACCGTGGTCCCCGGCGCCGTGCCGCTCCTCGGCGGCACCGGCATGCGGTCCGTGGTGACGGTTCCCCTCAAGGTCGAGGGCAGGCTGACGGGATCGCTGGGCGTGGCCGCCGAGGCACCCGGCCGCTACACCAACGAGGAGGCCCTGCGCCTGCAGTTCGCCGCCGACCGCATCGCACTGGCCGTCGAACGGGCCCGGCTCACCGAGCTCGAACGGCTGCGCCGCGGTTCGCTGTCCTTCCTCGTCGAGGCCTCCGACCTGCTCGCGGGCACGCTCGACCGCGACCAGACGCTCGCCCTGATGGCGCAGATGACGGTCCCGACGCTGGCCACCTGGTGCGCGGTCTACACCGTCGCCGACCAGTCCACCGAGCCCGAACTCTCCTACGTGCTGCACGAGGACGAGGACCGGATCGACGGCCTCAAGACACTGCTGGGCAAGGTCCCGCCGCCGGACCCGGTGCCGACGCCCGGCGCCCGCGTCTGGACCGCGCCCAGCGATGCCGCCCACTCGGCGGCGCTGCGTTCCTCGCTGCGGAACCTCGGGCTCGGCGACCACTCGGCGTCCGGCCCCGGCCCCTCGCTCGCCACGGCCTCGGCCGTCGGCGGCGAGACCGTCGTCCTGCCACTGGTCGCCCGCAACCGCGTCATCGGCATGCTCACCCTCGGAAAGCCCTCCGAGGAGCACTTCCGCCAGGAGATCCTGGAGCTCGCCGAGGACCTCTCCCGCAGGGCGGCGCTCGCCCTGGACAACGCCCGGCTGTATTCGGAACGCACCGCCATCAGCCAGTCGTTGCAGCGCAGCCTGCTGCCACCGGAGCAGCCCGAGGTCCCGGGCGTCGAGGTGGAGGTCATCTACCGCGCGGCGGGCGAGGGCAACGAGGTCGGCGGCGACTTCTACGACCTCTTCCCGATCCGTGACGGCGCGTACGGCTTCGCCATCGGCGACGTCTGCGGCACCGGCCCGGAGGCCGCCGCGGTGACCGGCCTGGCCCGGCACGCCCTGCGGCTGCTCGCCCGTGAGGGATTCGGCGGCCCGGCCGTGCTGGAGCGGCTGAACGCGGCCATCCTCGACGAGGGCGCCCGCAGCCGCTTCCTGACCCTGCTCTACGGGGAGTTGTGGCCGCAGCACGACGGCAGCGCGGTGCTCAAGGTGGTGTGCGCCGGGCATCCGCTGCCGCTGCGGCTCCGGCAGGACGGCAGCGTCGAACCGGCCGCGGAGCCCCAGCCGTTGCTCGGTGTGATGGACGATCTGGAGCTGTACGAGCAGACCGTCACCCTCGACCCCGGCGATGTCCTGCTCTGCGTCACGGACGGGGTGACCGAGCGCCGCGAGGGCACCCGCATGCTCGGTGACGACGGCCTGGTCGAGGTCCTGACCACGTGCACCGGACTGACGGCCGGCGCCGTGGCCGCACGCATCCTGCGGGCCGTCGAGCGCTTCGCCGCGGAGCCCGCCTCGGACGACATGGCCATCCTGGCCATGCGGGTACCCGAGTTGCAGACGGACTGAGCGGACGGGCTCCCGGCGGCAGGACGCCGGGAGCCCGGACCTCGGCGCCGCGGTGAACGAGAAAGACAGTGAACGAGAAAGGCCCCCGCCAACCGGCGGGGGCCTTCTTCTTGGAGCCCCAATACGGAATCGAACCGTAGACCTTCTCCTTACCATGGAGACGCTCTGCCGACTGAGCTATTGGGGCGCAGCGACGAACTCAATACTACCCGAACACAGCTGCGCTCCTGACCACACCCGGAGCCGCCCCACACGGGCCGCCCGACAGCACGGATTCGCGTCCGACGACGGCCCTGATCGTCCTGTGTGCCGGCTCAGGCGGGCTGCAGCAGTCCGCCGAGCGCGTTGCATGCGGAAGCCACCCGGTGCAGCTCACGGCGCGTCATGCCCGCGTCCACCGGAAGGGCCAGACACTCGTCGGCGGCCCGTTCGGTCTCCGGCAGCCACACATCACGGCGGAAGAGCGGCAGCCGGTGCACGGGGGTCTGCACGGGGACCCGGCAGCGCACGCCCCGGGCCTTCAGCGTCCGGGCGAAGGCGTCCCGGTCGGGCCGCCCGTTGCCGGGTACCCGCACCACGTACTGGACGAAGGTGTGGCCGGCGCCCGGGGCGATGCCCGGGGTGACGACGTCCGTGAGCCGGCGGGTGAGGTACGCGGCGTTGGTCTGCCGTACCGAGATCTCGGCCGAGGAGCTCTCCTGGTCCTGGTGTTCGGCGACGGCCAGGCCTCGCTGTTCGGCGATGCGGCCGATGCGGGCCATGTCGGCCCGGTGGCCGAACTGGTGGACCGGGACGACGGCCGCCGTCCTGGAGGTCACCGCGTCCTCGACCGCCGCCGGATCGACACAGAAGGTGTCCGCGTCTATGTCGACGAACACCGGCACGCCGCCGGCCTGGCATACGGCGTCCGCCACCTCGACGGGTCCGTACGACGGCACGATCACCTCCATGCCGCGCACGCCCGCACTCGTCAATGCTCGCTGTACCGCGTCTGCAGGGTGTCCCAGTTCCATGCCTCGGATCGTGCCCGGGCAATGTGAACACCAAGTGGCGGGCACCACAACGCGAGAAAGCCCTGTCGGGAACCGAAGTTCCCGACAGGGCTTTCTCTCAATGATTGTTCGGCGGCGTCCTACTCTCCCACAGGGTCCCCCCTGCAGTACCATCGGCGCTGAAAGGCTTAGCTTCCGGGTTCGGAATGTAACCGGGCGTTTCCCTAACGCAATGACCACCGAAACACTATGAAGATAACAACTCCAGCCAACAAAAGGCGAGTTCGTTACTTCAGAACAAACACAGTGGACGCGAGCAACTGAGGACAAGCCCTCGGCCTATTAGTACCAGTCAACTCCACACGTTACCGTGCTTCCATATCTGGCCTATCAACC